>NZ_LSSV01000001.1:0-284505 GCF_001658045.1 Dietzia sp. 111N12-1
CCACGGATATGTCAGGAGAGCCGGATTTGGGTGGGGCGCGGGGACGCGGGGGAGATTGTCCACAGGGAGGATTTCTCCACAGGCGGCCTGCATATCGCGGGTTACAGCGGGAGTGCGCGTGTCGGCGTGGGCGAGACTGCCGAACATGGGTGCATCAAAGACAGACGTCCACGACAGTCCCTTTCTCTCGACGTTCGCGCAGCTCGCCCGCAGCGGCCTGGACCACGATGAGATCAACAGGCGGATCGGCGCCGGAACGCTACGGCGGGTGCGGTCCGGCGTCTACGCCCACGAGCCGGAGGAGGCGCCCGCCGGGAGCGGGCCCGATTACGTCCGCAGGGAGCGGGAGTTCCTCGAACGAACTCGGGCGGCCGCGCTCGCGGTGGAACCCGGGACGGTGATGTCGCACGGTTCCGCCCTCGCGCTCTACGGGCTGCCGCTCCACGGGATCTCCTTGGACCGGCCCACCGCCACCCGGCCACGCGAGGGCGGCGGAACGCGGCGCAGTTCGGCGCTCGTGTGCTTCACCCTGCCCGTGGAGGGGGCGACCAGGCTCGTCGACGGCATCCAGTTGACCTCTCCCGCCAGGACGATCATCGACGTCGCACGGACGGTGAGCCTGGAGAGCGGCGTGGCTGCTGCCGATCAGGCCATCCGCCGAGGCATGTTGTCGCGCCCAGAACTCCAGGACGAGGCGGGTCTGGCGAAGGGGCGCACGGGTGTCGGGCGCGCGCGGGCGCTGCCGGAGCTGACATGCGGGTTGGCGGAATCGGTTCTGGAATCGTTGATACGGCTGATCCTGGTGTTCGCGGGTCTCCCGCAGCCCGAGATGCAGGTGTGGCTGTCGGGCCGGAGCGGCAAGCGGTTCCGCGTGGACTTCTACTGGCGAGAATGGAGGCTCATCGGCGAGGCGGACGGCTTCGGCAAATACGGGAACAGCCCGCAGGAGATACGGGAAGCACTGAGCCGCGAACGCCACAGGCAGCGCGATCTGGAAGATGCCGGCTACGTGGTGATTCGCTGGGTATGGGATGACCTGCGGCGTCCGGACGTGATCGTCCGGCGGGTGAAGGACGCGATGCGTCGGCAGGAGCAACTCGGACTTGGCCGCGCGGCGTAAGAGCGTCGCCCGCCGGCAACCAAGAATCCGCTACTCGGAATAGGGATCGGCTGGTCGAATTGGACTAGCGGATCCCTATTCCGGGTAGCGGATTTCGGGGCGGGGGCTGGGGCTGGGGACGGGGCCGGGGCTGGGGCTGGGGCTGGGGCGTCAGCGGGCGCGGCGGGCCAGACGCTCGGTGTCCGAGATGATGACGCTCTTGCCCTCGAGACGCAGCCAGCCGCGGTGCGCGAACTCGGCGAGAGCCTTGTTCACCGTCTCGCGGGAGGCGCCGACGAGCTGCGCGATCTCCTCCTGCGTGAGGTCGTGCGTCACGCGGATGTTGCCGCCCTCCTGCGTGCCGAAGCGCTGCGCCAGCTGCAGCAGGGCCTTGGCCACGCGACCGGGAACGTCGGTGAAGATGAGGTCCGCGAGGTTGTTGTTGGTGCGGCGCAGGCGGCGGGCCAGCACGCGCAGCAGCTGGTCGGAGATCTCCGGCCGCTCGGCGATCCAGCGCTTGAGAGCCGAACGGTCCATGGCCTGCACGGACACGTCGGTGACGCACACGGCCGACGAGGTACGCGGGCCGGGGTCGAAGATGGAGAGTTCGCCGAACATGTCGGACGGACCGAGGATCGACAGCAGGTTCTCGCGACCGTCGGGCGCCTTGCGGGAGAGCTTCACCTTGCCGGAGGTGACGATGTACAGGCTGTCGCCCTGTTCGCCCTCGCGGATGATCACGTCACCCTTCGAGTACTCCTCGCTGGTCAGGTCGTCACGCAGGGCGGAGACGGCTGCCGGCTCCACGCCCTGGAAGATTCCGGCTCTGGTGAGGACGTCGTCGGCAGACTGGTCCGTGCGGCGATCAATCGTCACAGTCTGTGACCCTCCGTTCGGGCGAGGACATGCGTGTCCGCGCCATGGCGTGCGTGTGGCGAAAACCACTGTAGTCGTAAGCGCGTCGGTGGTGGTGGCGACGCGCGATCAGCGGGATGGTTCAGACGTCGATCTGTTCGGGTTCGTCGAGGATCGCGTTCTCGAAACGGTCCATGAGTAGTGCGAATCCGGCGAGGAGGACCGGCACCAGGACGACGAGGATTCCCTGCATCTGTCCGATTATCCACCCCCGGATCCCGTGCCGCACACGCACCCGGGGCGGCGGTTCCGCGCGGCGGGGGCACCGAGCCGTAATGTGGACTCATGCCCGACCCAGCTCCTGCCGTGACGCGCCGCAGACGAGGGGCGGCCGCGAGGGGGGTGGAGACCGACCTCGGGCGCACCCGGCGCGCGAGACGCATGCTCCGCGCCCTCGAGGAGGCGTTCCCGCACGTCTACTGCGAGCTCGACTTCACCAACCCGCTGGAACTGAGCGTGGCGACGATCCTGTCCGCCCAGTGCACGGACAAGCGGGTCAACGAGGTCACGCCGGCACTGTTCGCGCGCTACCGGACCGCCGCCGACTACGCGGGGGCGGACCGGGAGGAGCTGGAGGAGTTCATCCGACCGACGGGCTTCTACCGCAACAAGGCGCGGAGCATCCAGGGCCTGGGCGCGGCGCTCGTGGAGAGGTACGACGGCGAGGTGCCGCAGCGGCTCGAGGACCTGGTCACCCTCCCGGGATTCGGACGGAAGACGGCCAACGTGGTGTTGGGCAACGCATTCGGGATCCCGGGTCTGCCGGTCGACACCCACTTCATCCGGTTGGTGAACCGCTGGAAGTGGACCGAGGCCACGGACGCCGTCCGCATCGAGCGCGAGGTGTCGCGCATGCTGCCGCGGGCCTCCTGGACCGACGCGAGCCACCGGATCATCTTCCACGGTCGCCGGGTGTGCCACGCCCGGACCGCGGCCTGTGGGGCGTGTGTGCTGGCCGACGACTGCCCGTCCGCGGGCGAGGCCGGCCCGCTCGACCCGGTCGCCGCCGCCCGCCTCGTGGCGGGACCCGAGCGCGACCACCTGCTGGAACTGGTCGGACTGGGGGACCACGCGTGAGCGCCTCAGCCCGGTGGTCGCTGGTCGCTCTCGTGGCGATGATCGGCGTCGTCGTCGCACTTCTCTCCACGTTCGGTGACACCGACGACGGGTCCGGCGACCCGACCGCCGCCCCCACAGCACCTCCCGTGGGCGCCCCGCCCGCGGACGAGCCGCGCACCGTCGTGGACCCCGCGGTCCGCGCCGAGGCCGGGCTCCCCGCCTGCCGCGACAGCGCCGTGCCCGCCACCACCACCGGCCCCGTCGCCGGACTGATGGTGCGCTGCATGGACGACGGCTCCACCACCACGCTCGGCAAGATCCAGGCCGGCACGCCCATGGTGGTCAACATGTGGGCCTACTGGTGCGAACCGTGCCGCCGTGAGCTGCCCGCCATCCGTGACGCGCAGGCCACCCTCGGGGACAAGGTGAAGGTGGTGCTCTCGCACACCGACCCGTCCGAGACCAAGGGGTTCGACACCCTCGCCGCGCTGGGCATCGAGGACCTGATCTCGGTCTCGGACCAGGACGAGGAGCTGCCGACCGTGCTCGGCGCGCCTCCCGTCCTGCCCCTGACGCTGTTCGTCCGCGCCGACGGGACGGTCGCGCACGTGCTGGTCCAACCCATGGACAGTGAGCAGGACGTGCTCGACGCCGTTGCCGAGCACCTGGGGGTGACCGCGTGAGCAACCCCGCGAACGGGCCCGTGCCCCGGCCCGGCGACGTCACCGGCGTCCCGCACCCCGCTTGGATGGACCCCCTCATGACGGCGTGCACCGACGGCAGCTTCGACGGGTTGCTGCCGAGACGGCGTCCGCCCGAGGACCGCGGTCCCAACGAGGTCGGCCGGCCGCACCGCGACGCCGCCGTCCTGGTGCTGTTCTCCGGCTCGGAGGACGCGCCCGGCCCCCAGCCGCCCAGCGATGCCCGCGTCCTGCTCACCCACCGAGCCCCCACGCTGCGCAGCCACTCGGGTCAGATCTCGTTCCCCGGCGGCGGCGTCGACGACACCGACAGCGGCCCGGTGGAGGCCGCCCTGCGGGAGGCGTGGGAGGAGACCGGCCTCGACCCCGACGGGGTGGACGTGCTCGCGGTGCTCCCCGAGCTGTACATCCCGGTCTCGAACTACTCCGTCGCACCGGTGCTCGGATACTGGCGGGAGCCGATGGAGGTCGACGTCGTGGACCCGGGGGAGACCGCGCGCGTGATGACCGTGCCGGTCGACGAGCTGCTCGATCCCGCCAACCGATTCCTGCTCCGGCACACCACCGGGTGGACCGGCCCGGCGTTCCAGCACGACGATCTCGTCGTGTGGGGCTTCACCGCCGGCATCCTCGCCGCGATGTTCCACTCCGCCGGATGGGACCTGGACTGGGACACGTCCGACATCCGGGACCTCGAGAAGACCCTGGCCGCGTCCGCGAACGGGGAGCAGCACCGCATGTCGGCCGAGGAGGCCCGCCGCGAATCCGCGGACCCACTGGCCGATCGCACCGTCGCCGGCGTCCCCGGGCTGAGCGCGCGCGCCGCCGCCGGCGCCGTCGCCGGTGGCACGGCCCCCGACGGCGAGCTGGCCGGAGACCGCGAGCAGCCCGCCGACGGCGAGGAGTCGCTCGACCTGCCCGCGGACAATCCTCGGAGGGGGTACCGGTGACGGGCTCGCAATGGCTCGACCTGGCACTGTTCGCACTCGCCGCGGCCGCGGCGATCTCGGGCTGGATCAACGGGGCCGCCGCGTCGGGCTTCGCGTTGCTCGGGGTGGGCATCGGCGCGACCTCCGGCCTGCTGGTGGCCCCGCACCTCGTGCGGGAGATCGACTCGCCGTTCGGCAGGCTGTCCGCGGGGCTGGCGATCATCGCGGTGATGGTGATCATCGGGCAGGTCGCCGGCGTCACGATCGGCCGCGCCGCCAGGCGCTACATCGCCGGATCCGGTGCACGACTCCTCGACAGCACGGTGGGCGCCGTCCTCCAGTCCGCGGCCATGCTGCTCGTGGCCTGGCTGGTCGCGGTGCCCATCGCCGCGCAGGAGGGACCCGGGCTGGGCAAGGCGGTGCGGGGGTCGTCCGTGCTGGCCAAGATCGACGACGTCGCCCCCGAACAGCTGCAACGGATCCCCGCGACGTTCACCTCGGTCCTCGGCACCACCGGTTTCCCGGACATCCTCGGCCCCTTCGGGACCACCCCGATGCAGGAGGTCCCACCGCCCGATCCGGTCCTCGCCGGCTCCGAGGTGGTGGCCCGCGTACAGCCGTCCGTGCTGAAGATCCGCGGCCGGGCCGAGTCCTGCAGCCGCGCGCTGGAGGGGTCGGGGTTCGTGGCCGCGCCGGGGCTCGTGATGACCAACGCGCACGTCGTGGCGGGCACCGAGTCCGCGACCGTGGTGTCCGGTGATGACGAGCTGGACGCCGAGGTGGTGGTCTACGACCCCCGCGTGGATATCGCGGTGCTGCGCGTGGACGGGCTGGACGCTCCGGTTCTTCCCTTCGCCGAGAACCGTGCCCGCACCGGCGACGACGCGATCGTCGTGGGCTACCCGGGCAACGGGCCCTACCGTCCGGACGCGGCACGGATCCGCGAGCGTGTGACCCTGCGCGGCCCGGACATCTACCGCGAGCAGACCGTCGAGCGCGAGGTGTACATCCTGCGGGGCTCCGTTCGCGAGGGCAATTCCGGCGGACCGCTGGTCACCCCGCAGGGGCAGGTCGCCGGTGTGGTGTTCGGCGCCGCGATGGACGCCGCGGACACCGGGTACGCGCTGACCGTGGAGCAGGTGCTGCCGCAGCTCCAGCTCGCGGTCGATGCGCAGGAGTCGGTCTCGACGGGGCGGTGCGTGGGGCTGCCCAGCTGATCACCGCGGGGCCCGGCCGGCGGGGCTGGCCGGCGAGGCCCGGCCGGCGGGGCTGGCCGGCGAGGCCCGGCCGGCGGGTCGGAGTCCCGGCGGCTCAGAGCGGGGTGACGCGCCGCGCGAAGTCCACGATCAGCCGGGATGTGGCGTCCGGGGCCTCCATCGCGGGGTAGTGCCCGGCCCCCGGGACCAGTTCGGTGGTGAAGTCGCGCGCCCACGCCGAGGACGCGCGGACGGTGGCCGGCAGAATGAACCGGTCCTCGGTCCCACTGATCCCCAGCACGGGCTGCGGCAGGACGCCCGAGACCGCGCGGCGGAAGTCGCGGCCGTCCGGACGGAACTGGCTCCGCACCATCCAGCGGCGGCTCTCCAGGGTCAGGTGGGCGACCTTCGGGATGAGCATGGACCGCCTGAGCAGGTCGGCGGATTCGCGGAAGTTCTCCGTGTCGGGCCACGTGGGCCCGGATCGACTGCGGAGCATCTCCTCGACCACTGCGGCGCCGTCGCGGGTGAGGTGCCGCTCGGGCAACCGCGGCGCCTGGTCCGCGAGCAGGCGAGGCACCAGCGCACGACGCTGGGAGCGGTCGAGCAGTGCGGCGCGCCGGGTGGCGATCGGGTGGGGAGAGCCGACGACGACGAGGCCCCGCACCGCGCGTGGCCGGCGGTAGGCGGCGGTCCATGCGATGAATCCGCCCTCGCCCTGGCCGACGACCACCGCCGAGGAGTGACCGAGGGCCCGGATGAGGTTGGTCATGTCCGCGGCCAGGGTCCACCCGTCGTAACCGCGCGGCGGCTTGTCCGAGTCGCCGTGGCCCCGGAGATCGACGGCAACGGCATGGAACCCGGCGTCGGCCAGCGCGAGCATGGGCGCCCGCATCGTCCACCAGATTCCACTGAGACCGTGGATCAGGAGGACCAGAGGGGGGAGTCGGCCCGGCGGGGTGTCGGCCGGCAGCGCCTCGGCGATGTGCAGGCGGATGCCGTTGGCCGAGACGTCACGGTGCCGCCACGACCCGTCGATCCTGACGATCGACGGGTCGGGCGGCCGGTGAGCGGGAGTTCTCAGGACTTCGACGCGGGCAAGGGCGTCTCGGTGACACGCACCGTGCCGGGCCGGGGCTCGTTGCCCTTGGGCATGGCCAGCTTGAGGTCCGACACCGAGTCGATGGTGCGCTGCGGCTTCCGGATCTTCTTGACCTTGCGGTAGCCGAGTAGTCCGAACACCGCCGCGAGCAGCACCAGGACGACGAACACGATGAGGAAGCCCATCCAGTCCCAGGTCTTGGTGCCGAACCACATCGAGATGAGCTTGGCCCACATGAACACGAACGGGAAGAAGGACATCAGCAGCAGGACGAGGGCCGCGACGAAGAAGCCGGACCCGGTCGCGGCCTTCTTCACCTGCTCGGTGACCTCGGTCTTCGCCAGCTCGATCTCGGCACGGACCAGTGTCGACACCTGCGTCGTGGCGTTCTTGACCAGGGTGCCGATACTGGCGTCGCCACGGCCGATCGAGTCAGCGTCATGCAAGGGGATCGAGGCCTCGGTCGGCTTGTGCGTTCCCTGGGCGTGGCTCACGGTTGTTCCTCCATAGTCCGGCGACGGATGCACCGTCGTCCATCGTGCCACGTCACGTGGCGGTGTTCACCCGCTACCCGTCAGCCGCGCGTGCCCTTCTCGCGGATCTGGTCCATGATCGTCGGATCCGACAGGGTCGAGGTGTCGCCGCCGTCGCGGCCCTCGGCCATGTCCTTGAGCAGGCGACGCATGATCTTGCCGGACCGCGTCTTGGGCAGCTCGGGCACGATCGTGATGTCGCGGGGCTTGGCGATCGGGGAGATCTCCCGCGACACCTCGGCCCGCAGCTCGTCGATGAGCTTCTGACGATCCTCCTCGGCGTCCACGTTGCCCCGCAGGATCACGTACGCGACGATCGCCTGGCCGGTGGTCTCGTCGTTGGCGCCGACGACCGCGGCCTCGGCGACCGCGCGGTGACCGACGAGGGCCGATTCGACCTCGGAGGTCGAGATGCGGTGACCGGAGATGTTCATGACGTCGTCGACGCGACCGAGCACCCACAGTGCGCCGTCGGCGTCCCACTTGGCGCCGTCACCGGCGAAGTAGTAGCCCTCCTCGGCGAACCGGGACCAGTAGGTGTCGCGATAGCGCTCCATGTCGCCCCAGATGCCGCGGAGCATGGCCGGCCACGGCTCGGTGATCACGAGGAAGCCCTGCTCGTCCGTCGCGACCTCCTTGGCGTCGCCGTCCACGATGGCGACCTCGATACCGGGCAGCGGCCGCATGGCGGAACCGGGCTTGGTCTCGGTGACGCCCGGGAGCGGGGAGATCATGATCGCGCCGGTCTCGGTCTGCCACCAGGTGTCGACGATGGGAGCCTTGCCGCCGCCGATGTTCTCGCGGTACCAGCGCCACGCCTCCGGGTTGATCGGCTCGCCGACCGAACCGAGCAGGCGGATCGAGGACAGGTCGTGCGCGGCCGGGATCTCGTTGCCCCACTTCATGAACGTCCGGATCAGGGTCGGCGCGGAGTAGTAGATGGTGACGCCGTACTTCTCGATGATCTGGAAGTGACGGTGCTCGTCGGGCGAGTTCGGGGTTCCCTCGTAGACGATGCACTCGGCGCCGTTGGCCAGCGGGGCGTACACGCCGTAGGTGTGGCCCGTGACCCAGCCGACGTCCGCCGTGCACCAGTAGACGTCCTCGCCGGGCTTGTGGTCGAAGACGTTGTGGTGGGTGTACGCGGACTGGGTGAGGTACCCGCCCGAGGTGTGGACGATGCCCTTGGGCTTGCCGGTCGTGCCGGAGGTGTAGAGCAGGAACAGCGGGTGCTCCGAGTCGAAAGCCTCCGGCGTGTGCTCGGTGGACTGCTCGGACATCGCCTCGTCCCACCAGACGTCACGGCCGTCGGTCCAGTCCACATCGAGACCGGTCCGGCGGACCACGAGCACGTTCTGCACGGACTCGGCGTCGCCGTCGGCATCGACGCCGTTTCCGGAGAGCGCGTCGTCGACCCCGGCCTTCAGCGGTGCGGGCTTACCGCGCCGGAACTGTCCGTCGGCGGTGATGACGAGCTTGGCCTCCGCGTCGTCGATGCGGGAGCGCAGCGCGTTCGGTGAGAATCCGGCGAACACCACGGAGTGGGTCAGGCCCAGGCGGGCACACGCGAGCATCGCGATGTAGACCTCGGGCAGCAGGGGCATGTAGATGGCCACGCGGTCACCGGCGACGAGGCCGAGCGAGCTGAGGTAGTTGGCCGCCCGGCTGACCTCGTCCTTGAGTTCGGCGTAGGTGATGTCGCGGGCGTCGTCGCCGGGCTCGCCGATCCAGTGGATGGCCACACGATCGCCGTTGCCGGCCTCCACGTGGCGGTCGACACAGTTGTAGGCCACGTTGATCTTGCCGCCCACGAACCACTTGGCGACCGGCGCGTCAGACCAGTCCAGGACCTCGGTCCACTCGGTGTCCCAGTCGAGTCGCCGAGCCTGCTCCTCCCAGAAGGCGAGACGGTCGCTCGACGCGCTGTCGTAGAGGTCGGCCTGCGCATTGGCCTGCGCGGCGAAGTCGGGGTCGGGAGCGAAGGACTGGTCGTGCTCGGGAGCGGTCATCAGCGGCTCTCTCTCGGGATCAGATTTCACGGACGGCCGGGATCGTCACGGCGGAAGCGACCGGACCGATGTATGTGAGCGTAGTCACATGCGGCGCACCGTGTTCGGGATCTGGCCCGGCGGGGGGAGGTCGGGGGAGGCCTGTCCGATTCCGTTCACTCGCGAGGGGGGTTCTCGCCCTTCGAGGAGCCGTCGTCGGACGGCGGCCCGGCGGGTGTGGCGGGCCCCGGGCCGGAGGACTTCGCGGGTTCCGGGGTGTCGGTCGACGAGGATGAGGTCGCGGAGCTCGTCGTCGTCGACTCGTTCCCGCTCTCCGACGTCGCGCCCGTCGGTGCCGTGGTCCCGGTCGATGCGGGTGGGGTAGCCGGCCGGCGCGGCGCGCCGGTGCCCGACGACGTGCCCGTTCCCTCTGCGCTGTCTCCGACCGCGGCCCCGCCGCCGCTCGCCGGCGTGCCGCTGGTCGTCCGGGCGCTGTCCGTCTTGCCCGCACCCGCCGGGGTGTCCGTCTTGTCGGCGACGGCTGTCTTGCCGACGCCTGCCGTCTTGCCGGTGCCCTCGGCATTCCCGGCGCCTGCCGTCTTGCCCGCGCTCGTCTCCTTTCCGCCGCTCGGCGCCGACTCCCCGGTCGCCGTCCCGGGCCCGGACGCGGAGGTTCCGCGAAGCCGCGTGGGGGTTTCGATGCCGTAGTACTCCAGCAACCTGGCCTCCTGCTCCGGCGTGAGGGCGTCCTCGGTGTTGTCGGGGCGCGGGGAGTCGCGGATGACGGCGCGGGTGTGGTCGACATGGAGTTCGTCATCGAGGAGTCGCGCGCCGTGGAGAGGGACGATCGCGTCGGCGGAGAAGATCCCGGTGGCGACGGTCGCGAACGTCGCCTTGCCACTGGCATCGTCAACGTAGATCTGGCGCACGGTGCCGACCTTGGCCCCGGTCGAGTCGAAGGCGGTCGCGTCGAGCAGCGCGTCGAGCTGGTCCTTGAGATTCACGAGGGCCTCCGGGATCGAGGTGTAGGGGCTGAGCCGGGCGCGTGCCCCGACGGATTGGGCTGATTACACCAGCTCGACACCGGTTGAGGCAGCTGAAAATCACCTGTGTCGGCCGATTCGCGCCGGGTCGGTAACCTCGACCCGTGACCTCCACCGCCCCCGACCCGCTCGCCCCGCTCCTCGCCCTGCCCGGTGTGGCCGAGGCCGCGGACGCCGCCCGGGCAGCCCTCGCCTCGGTGCACCGACACCCCGCCAACCGCCGCGGATGGCCCACCACCGCCGCCGAATCGGTGCTGCGGGGTGCGCGCGCATCGGCCGGCGTCGAGGGCGCGTCCGTCCGCCTGGACACCGACGGCGAGCAGGACGAGGTGCTCTCGGCAGCGCTGCGCGTGGCCGGGGAACTGACGGGCGAGTCGCTCGACCGCGCCGTGTCCGTGTGGACCCGCTCGCCCCTCCAGGAACTCGCCCATCTGCACCTCCTCGCGGCGTCCGGGCCCGGGGTGGACCCTCAGGGTCTCGGCCGGCCGCGCCCGGAGGCGGGGGTCGCCGAGCGTCTCCAGGGCCTCGCCGAGTTGATCACCGGTGGCACCCGCGCGCCGGCGCCCGTCCTCGCCGCGGTCGTCGTCGGCGAACTCTCGGGCCTGCGACCGTTCGGGTCCGCGGACGGGATCGTCGCCCGGGCGGCGTTCCGCCTGGTCGGGGTGTCGACCGGGCTCGACCCCCATGGCCTGGGCGTGCCCGAGGTGACCTTCTATCGGGACCCGGAGGCACACCGGGCCGCCCTGCAGGGATACATGAGCGGCACCGAGGAGGGCGTGACCGAATGGCTCCTCCATTGCTGTAGAGCCCTCGAGGCCGGCGCGCGCGAGGCCACCTCGATCGCCGACGCAGCCGGGGGCTAAGCGGAGCGCGCCGGTGGCCGAACGGGCCGGGCGCGCGCGAATGGCGGGCCGACCGGAGTCGACCCGCCAATTCACTGCGGTGCATCGAGAGATCCGGGTACCAAGCGTCCTGTGATCCGCCGTGTCGCCGGTCCGGGACAACCGTCGGTGACGGCTGGCGCGGACCCACGGCTGGTGTTGCCTCTCGGGCGTTATCCGTCGCGTGGGTTTCCGAATGTCGATGACGGTGAGGAGGGCGGGGGGCCGTGACTTCTCTTCCGTCCCGGTCCTGGCGTCTTCACCACCGTGCCCTGAGCATGCCGCCTGTGACCGGCCCGGGGCGATGGTGGGATCGCACAAGGAACACGGGAACTCGTGGGGGAGTCCGGCTATCGCCCGTGCCCGTCGCCGACGCCGATGATGAGGTGTTGCCGACGCACCGCACGGGCCCGCCCCGCCGCCGCGCGCACCCGATGGTGCGCGCTACCGCCCCGCGTGTCGCGCGGCCCGGACGAACGACACGGTGGCGGACCCCACGGCCAGGACGATGGCCGCCACCCCAACGATCGGCCCGGTCGCCCGTTCGAGCGTGGGCAGCAGCGGAGTGGGGTTCTCGAACGTCAGGATCGGCCAGCCCCGCTCCAGCGCCTCGCGCCGCAGTGCGCGGTCGGGGTTGATGACCGTCGGGTGGCCGACCATGTCGAGCATGGGCAGGTCGGTGGAGGAGTCCGAGTAGGCGTAGCTCGCCTCGAGGTCGTAACCGTAGCGCTCCGCGAACGCGCTGATCGCCTCCGCCTTGCCGGGACCCTGGCAGTAGAACTCGATCGATCCGCCGTAGCGGCCGTCAGCGTCCCGGTTCATCCGCGTGCCGGCGTAGTGGTCCACGCCGAGCATCCGGGCGATCGGCGCCACCAACTCCTCGCCCGAGGCGGACACGATCACCAGGTCGTGGCCCAGCGCGCGGTGCTCGGCGAGCAGGTCCTGGGCCTCGGCGTACACGGTCGGGGAGACGGTCTCCTTGAGTCCCTCGGTGACGATCCGCTCGACCTGCTCGGGCGACCACCCCTTGGTGGCGGTCGCCATGGCCTGACGCACCTTCTGCATCTGCTCGTCGTCGGCGTCGGACAGGCTGAACGCCAGCTGCGTATAGGCCAGATCGATCACCGACCGTCGCGACAGCAGTCCCTCGCCGAGGAACGACTTGTTGAACGCGAACACCGAGGAGGTCGCGATGATCGTCTTGTCCAGGTCGAAGAACGCAGCGACCCGGCGAGGGCGGTGCGACATCCTGGGGCCCGGTGGGCGTGGGGCGGACACGCCCCAACGATACGGTTCTTGTGCTGGCGACGCAGATGGGCGATACTGACGGTGCCCGTGATGGGCATCCCCCTAAGGTGCTCAGTTCATCCCCCCGAGAACTGACACTTCTGAGAGACCGCCGCACCCCCTGCCGCGGTCTCTCGCATTTCGCGGGCTCGGCTGTACCGGACAGCTGCCGACGCGCCCACCGCACAGTGCCCTCGCGAGCTTTCCCCGCGGCACGTTGTCCACAGCCCCGTCCCCCTCCACAGGCGGGCCGCCGTGGGCCTCCGCGGAGCGGTCGACGGGTGGGTGGATGCGCGAGGCTGAGCCCCGTGAACACGACTACGAGAGCGCGGTCCGTCGCGGTGGACGTCGCGGACCCCGATCTGGACGCCGACGTGCGTGCCGTCCTGGCCGCCCTCGCCCTGGACACGGACACCCGGGCCGGGAACCACTCCGAGGTGGTGGTCACCGATCGCGCGGACGCCGTGGTGGATACCGGTAGGTCACGCGTCGTGCGGGTGGGGTCTGACCGCGACCGGGGCGACGACGACGAGGTGGTCCGCCTGCCGTCCGGCACCGGCGATCTCGTGGGTGCGCTGCTCGCGCCGGTGCGTACGCGGTCGGGTCCGCTGATCGTGGTCGCCGGCGCGGTGGGCGGCTGCGGGGCCAGCACCCTCGCGGCGGCGCTGGCGGTTCGGGCTGCGCCGTCCCTCCGGACCCTGCTGGTCGAGGCGGACCCGCACGGCACCGGCGTCGATCTGGTGCTGGGCGTCGAGGAGCGGCCCGGGCTACGGGTCGAGGACGTGCGCGCCGACCTGGGCGGACCTGATCCGGAGGCCCTGTGGGGTGCGGTGCCCGAGGCCCTGCCCGGACTCGGCGTCCTGGCGCGGTCCAGGAGTGGACCGGTCGTGGCCGACCCTGTCCGCGCCCTCGACGGCGCCCCGGGAGCGGAGCAGGCCCACCGGTCGGCCGGGGGACTCGTGGTGAGCGATCGCGGTGGGCTCGCCGACGGCGGGCCGGTGTTCGCCGGTGCGGACCTCGTCGTCGTCGTCACCAGGGCCGACCTCCAGGGCGCTGTCGCCGCCGGGAACGCGGTGCGCGACCACCCGGGCGTGGTCCTGGTCATCAGGACCGGACGCGGCGACCCCCTGCACGCCGCCGACGTCGCCGACGTGGCCGGGGCGAGGAACTGGCACGTCCTGCCGGAGATCCGGGCGGTCCGCCGTGCGGCGGGCGCCGGTGAGCTGGCGGCCGCGCTCCATCGCGGACGGGCGGGCCGGGTGCGACGACTGGCCGCGCTCGCCGACGCACTGCTGGAGCAGGTGGACCTCGATGAACGGTGACGATCCGGCGGTGGTCGCACCGCCGGCCGACCTCGTCGACAGGGTGCGCGCGCGGCTCGCCGGCCTGGGCGTGGAGCCCGAGCCGGACGAGGTGGTCCGCGCGGTGCGGGCCGAGTCCGGGGTGCTGCACGGCCACCTCGACCTGCTGCGTACAGCGCGATTGGTCCGCGAGCACCTGGCCGGGGCCGGGCCGCTCGAGGCGCTCCTCGCGAGCCCCGGTGTCACCGACGTCGTGGTCGACGGGCCGGGGCCGGCACTGGTGGACCGCGGACGCGGCCTGGAGGAGACGGACGTCGTCGTACCCACCGAGGCCGAGCTGCGGGCGCTCGCGGTACGCCTGGCCGGACGGGCGGGTCAGCGGCTCGATGACGCCCGACCCTGGGCCGACGGCGTGGTGCGCTCCCGCGACGGGATGGCGTGGCGACTGCACGCGGTTCTGCCGCCGGTGGCCGTGGACGGGACCTGCCTGTCGCTGCGCGTGTCGCGGCCGGCGCAGGTGACCTTCGACCGGTTGGTGGAGGCGGGGACGGTGCATGCCTCCGCGGAGCCGCTGCTGCGGGGGCTCGTCGACGCCCGGGTGGGCTACCTCGTGGTGGGTGGCACCGGCTCCGGAAAGACCACCATGCTCGCGGCGCTGTTGGGGCTGGTCCCGGCGACCGAGCGGCTGCTGTGCGTCGAGGATTCCCCCGAGCTGCGACCCGCGCACCCGCACGTCGTGCGACTGGTGGTGCGGCACGGCAACGTCGAGGGCGCCGGACAGGTGACCATGGCCGACCTGGTCCGGCAGGCACTGCGCATGCGACCGGACCGGATCGCGGTGGGGGAGGTGCGTGGCGGCGAGGTCGCCGACCTGCTGGCCGCGCTGAACACCGGCCACGACGGCAGCGCCGGCACCGTCCACGCCAACTCGCCCACGGAGCTGCCCGCCCGGCTGGAGGCGCTCGGCGCGCTGGGCGGACTCGACAGGGCGGCCCTGTCCGCACAGGTCGCGGCGTCCCTGCGGGTGGTGGTGGGGATGCGCCGGCTGCCCGACGGGCGGCGGGGCGTCGACTCGATCGGGGTGGTGCGGCGCGAGGCGCACGGGATCGTCGTGGACCCGGCCTGGCGCGCCGACGGTGGGGCGGTTCCCGGCCGCGCGGGCCTGGACGCGGTGCTCGGGGCGAGGGTCTCATGACGGCCGCGGTGCTCCTCGCCGCCGCGCTGCTGGTGTGGCCGGGCGGGATCGCGGCCGGCAGGGTACGCGCGCTCGGGGTCGGCGGTGCGCGGCAGGCGGGCGGTGCGGGGCAGGCGGGCGGCGCGGGCGTGGCCCGGCTGCGGTACGCCCTCGCGCAGGTGCCGATCGGCGTGCTGTGGCCTGTCGCCGCGGGCACGGTCGCGCTCGTGGCGGCGGGCCCGATCCACGCCTGCGCGGCCGCCGTGCTGGGTGGCGCCGCGGCCGACCTGCGCGGGCGGGCCACCGAACGCCGACAGCGTCTCTCGCGACTGGGGGCGTGGGAGCGTGCGCTCGACGACACCTCCTCGGCCCTGCGTGCCGGCGCCGGGCCGGGAGGCGCCCTCGGGCAGGCCGCCGACGCCGCGGCCGCGCACGACCCGCGGGTGGCCGGGATCCTCGCCGCGGCGGGGTCACACGCCCGCCTGGGCGGCGACGTCGCGGCAGCCCTGCGACCCGCCGGAGGCGACGGCCCGGACGGGGACCGGGTCGCCGGGGAGCTCGCCGGCGCCTGGCTCCTCGCCACCCGACACGGGGTGGTGCTGGCCGACGTCGTGGACGGATTGCGGGCCGACGTGGCCTCGCGGCGGCAGCGGGCGCTGCGTGTGGACGCCACCCTCGCCGGACCCCGAGCCACCTCCGTCATCCTCACCGCGCTCCCCGGACTGGGCGTGCTCCTGGGGTCCGGCTTCGGCGCCGACCCGCTGGGGGTCCTGGGCAGCGGCGCGCTGGGCGGCGGGTTGTGTCTGGCCGGGTCGGTCCTGCTGTCCGCCGGACTGCTGTGGACCGACCGCATCGCGGGCGGTGCCGCCCGATGACCGCGGCCGTCCTCCTGCTCGCCGCCGCGCTGTGCGTGGCACCGTGGCGCCCGCGGGCCGCCGACAGGGCGGACGCCCTCCCGGTGGGTGCCGAGGGATCGACACCCCGGGCGCGCGACAGCGATCGACCCGGCGGCAGGCTCCCCTCGAAGGTGGCCGCCCGCGCCCTGGCCACGATCACGCGCCGCGGCCCCACCAGCGCCGACACCGGAGCCCTGGCCCAGCTGGTGGACCTGCTGGCGGTTGCGTTGCAGTCCGGTCTGCCCGTGCCCGACGCACTGGCCGCGGTCGCCGACGCCGTCGATCACTCCGATCCCGCGTCGGCGCGTCCGTTGCGGGCGGCCGCGGCGCGGATGCGGCTGGGCGCCGCCCCGGCCGAGGCGTGGCGGGAGGTCCCGGACGCCGCCCGGCTGGCCCCGATCGCCCCGGTTCTGGCCCGCGCGACCGACGGCGGCGGGTCGGTACTGGCCGCGCTCGGACACGCCGCCGATCGGTTGCGCTCCGAGGCGGACGCCGTCGCCACCGCCCGGGCGGAGCGGGCCGCCGTCATGGTCGCCGGCCCGCTCGGCCTGTGCTTCCTCCCGGCGTTCGTCTGCCTGGGAGTCCTCCCCGTCGTCGTGGGCCTGGCCGACGGGATGCTGCCGGGAGTCCTGCCGTGAGCGGACCGGCCGGCCACACCGATTCCGGGACGGAGACGCCGCCCCGGTCACCGAAGAAGGAGAACCCAGATGAACACCCACTCCACCACCCACTCCACCGCCCGGAACGCCGCCCGGAACGCCGCCTGCACGCCAGCGGTCTCCGGCGCGCCGATAGCCCGGGCCCGTGCCGCCCTGGCCAGGCGGTTCAGTGCCGTGACCACCCCGGACGCCGGCATGTCGACGGTCGAGTACGCCGTGGGGACGATCGCCGCCGCCGCGTTCGGCGCGGTGCTCTACACCGTGGTCAGCGGCGACTCGATCCCCGATGCGCTCGGAGGGATCATCGAACAGGCCCTCAACACCTCGGTGTGATGGCGCAGCGGCGGCTCCGGACCGCGTCGGCCCGCGACGACGGGTCGGTGACCGTGGAGGCGGCCCTCGGCATCGCCTCCCTGGTGGTGGTGTTCGGCGTCGCCGCCGCCGGGGCCGGCGCGGCGCTCACGCAGATCCGGGTGGTCGACGCGGCGCGGGAGGCCGCCCGGGTGGCGGCGATGGCGGGCCCGGGCGACGGGGTCGCGGCCGGACGGGCGGTGGCTCCCGGATCGGAGGTGTCGGTGGACGGCGGCGGGTCGTTCGTCACGGCCGTGGTCGTGGCCCCGGCGCGGGGCCTGCCGGGTGTCGAGCTCCGTGGCCGGGCGGTCGCGCGGACCGAGCCGGGGGTGGTGGGATGACGCGCCCCGTACCTGACCGATCCGGTGCGGCCGCGCCCCGTTCGCCGGGGTGGCGGCGGGTGGTCGACGACGACGAGGGCGCCATGACCGTCATGACCGCCTTCGCCGTCGCCGCGGTTCTGGCATTGACGGTGGCGGTTCTCCTGGTGGGACGGGCCGCCGTGGCCGCGCATGCGGCCCGGGCCGCCGCGGACCTGGCCGCGTTGGGTGGAGCGCACGCGCTGCGCGCGGGGGAGGACGCGTGCGCGGCGGCGGCCGGGATCGCGGCCGCCAACAGTGCTGAGTTGTCGGTCTGCCGGGTCGACGGCCACGACGTCGTGGCCCGCGCCGAGGTGCGCGTGGAGCTCGGGGTGTTCGGCGTGCGGTCGGGCTCGGCGGTGGCCCGGGCGGGGCCGGTCTGACGGGTCAGCGGGGACCGGCGGCGGGCCCGGCCGGCGCGGGCTCCCCGGCACCCACTCCGCCCAGTTGTCCCACCACCTCGGTGAGCAGCGCGATCGCGCCAGGCTTGGACAGTGGGTCGTTGCCGTTCCCGCACTTGGGGGACTGGATGCAGGACGGGCAGCCCGATTCGCATTCGCAGGAGCGGATCGCGGCCAGCGTCGCGCCGAGCCACGCGGTCGCGCGCCGAAACCCGCGTTCGGCGAAGCCCGCGCCGCCCGAGTAGCCGTCGTAGACGAACACCGTGGGCAACCCGGTGTCCGGGTGCAGGGCGGTCGACACGCCGCCGATGTCCCAGCGGTCGCACGTCGCGACCAGCGGCAGCAGCCCGATCGCCGCGTGCTCGGCCGCGTGCAGCGCCCCCGGCCAGTCCGCCTCCTCCAGCCCGGCGACCCGCAGCAACTGCGGGGTGAGCGTGTACACCACGGCCCGCGTGGCCAGAGTGGTCTCGGGCAGATCGAGCGGGGTGACGTCGAGGATCTCGCCGCCACGCAGCCGCCGCTGGTAGCCGGTCACGCGGGTGGTCACCTCGACGTCGGCCAGCGAGAGGGTGACGGGACCGGCGGGTACCGACTCCAGGGTCTCGATCAGGTCGATCGACACCTGCTCACGTGCGCTGGTCGTCCAGTCCGGCACCTCGGGGTGGCACAGTGCCAGGCCGTCCTCCAGGTTCAGCTCGTCCACCACGAACGACTCACCCTGGTGCAGGTAGAGCGCTCCCGGGTGGACCTGGGAGCGGGCCCGAACGGAGTCGATCGTGCCGAGCATGCGGCCGTCGACCGCGTCCACGATCACCACCTCCGCCCCGCCGGTGCCGCGGATGTCGACCTCGGCGTGCGGGGTGTGGTCGTCGGCGGCCGGGTACCAGCCGGCCGGTCGGCGCCGCACCAGCCCGTCGGCGGCGAGCCGTTCCAGAACGTCGGTCGCGCCCCACGCGCGGGCCTCGTCGTGCGACATAGGCCGCTCGCTCACGGCGCACCTCAGTTGCCCGGCCAGCAGGACGGGGTTGCGCGGGTCGGTGACGGTGGCCTCGACGGGGCGGCCCAGTAGCGCCTCGGGATGGTGGACGAGGTAGGTGTCGAGCGGGTCGTCGCGCGCGACCAGCATCACCAGGGCGCCCTGTCCTCGGCGTCCGGCGCGTCCGGCCTGCTGCCAGAACGAGGCGATCGTGCCCGGGAAGCCGGCGCTGACCACGGCGTCGAGCCCGGAGATGTCCACGCCCAGTTCGAGCGCCGAGGTCGAGGCCACGCCCACCAGCTCGCCCTCGGCGAGGCCGCGCTCGAGTTCGCGGCGGTCGTCGGCCAGGTAGCCGGCGCGGTAGGCGGCGATCCGTCCGGCCAGCTCGCGGCCGGATTCCCCGTGCTCGGAGGCGAGCCGCTCGCGGGCCCGCAACGCGGTCGACTCGGCACCGGCCCGCGACCGGACGAAGGTCAGGGTTCGCGCACCCTCCGCGACGAGGGAGGCCATGAGGGTGGAGGCCTCGACCGGGGCGGGCCGCCGGACCGGCGCGCCGTGCTCCCCGGACAGGCCCTCCATCAGCGGGGGTTCCCACAGTGCGACGGTCCGTCCGCCCTGCGGGGAGGCGTCCTCGGTGACCTCCACGCACTCGCGCCCGACCAGCGTGGTCGCGGCGACGCCGGCGTCGGAGGTGGTGGCGGAGGCCAGGATGTAGGTCGGTGCGGCGCCGAGCGCCCGCGCGAGGCGGTCGAGCCGGCGCAGGACGAGGGCGACGTTGGAGCCGAACACCCCCCGGTAGGAGTGACACTCGTCGACGACGACGAAGCGGAGCCCCCGCAGGATCCGTGTCCACTGGCGGGCCCGGCCGAGAAGTGACAGGTGGAGCATGTCGGGATTGGTGACGATCCACCGGGAATTCTCCCGGATCCACGGCCGGGCGTCGGTCGGGGTGTCGCCGTCGTAGGACGCAGGTGCCACGTGGGAGAGCTCGGGCACGGCGTCCACCAGCGAGATGACGGACGACAGCTGGTCCTGCCCGAGTGCCTTGGTCGGGGCCAGGTAGAGCACGCAGGCGCCCGGGTCCGCGGCGAGCGCGCTGAGTGCGGGCAGCTGGTAGCCGAGGGACTTGCCGGACGCCGTCCCCGTCGCGACCACCACGTTCCGGCCCGCGTGCGCGTGCTCGGCGGTGGCCACCTGGTGGGCCCACGGGCGCTCGACCCCGCGGCCACGCAGCTCGTCCACCAGACCGGGGTGCGCCCAGGCCGGCCAGTCGGCGTGCCGGGCCTCGCGCGCCGGCAGGTCGACGGCGTGCGTGAGAGGCGACGCCCCGGCCGGCAGCTGCTCGAGCAGGTGGCCGAGGAGTTCGCGTCCGTAGGTCGTCACCCCTCGACCGTAGAGGGCTGATCACCCCGTGCGCCGGATCGGCCTGCCCCGGATCTGTTCTCCTCGCGCCGCGGTCGTGATGTACTGGACTCGGTCGTCACCATCGTCCACGGGAACCCCGTGGTCGGGGGCGCCGGCCCGACACGCGTGGCCATCCCGCGAGTCGCACCTGGCAGTACGGAAAAGGAACACATCAAAATGGCACAGGGCACCGTCAAGTGGTTCAACGCGGAGAAGGGCTACGGTTTCATCGCCCCTGAGGACGGTTCGGCCGACCTCTTCGTCCACTACTCCTCCATCGAGGGCTCGGGCTTCAAGTCGCTCGAGGAGAACCAGCGCGTCGAGTTCGAGGTCGGCGAGGGCCAGAAGGGGCCGCAGGCCCAGGAGGTCCGCGCCATCTGAGGCGCTCCGCTCGATCACGGCGAGGCCCCCACCGCACGCGCGGTGGGGGCCTCGCGATGTGTCGGGGGTCGACCGTAGGCTCTGGTCCGTGACGCAGCTGTCGTTCTTCGCCGCGGACGACCACGTCCCCGAGCCCTCGGACCTGGAGGGGGCGCTGGCCGCCCGGGGTCAGTCCACCCTCGCCGGTGAGCTCGCGCAGGTCTCTGTGGCCCTCGACGCGGCCTGGCGGGCGGACGCGCTGGAGTCCCTCCTGGCGGAGGCGGGACTCGATCCGATCCGCTCGGAGGCGGGCCCGGACGGCCGCTGCACGGTGTCGACCGCGCGGACCCCGGCCCTGGTACCGGTGGTGCGCCGCTGGCGGCGGGGCGCGGTCACCGCGGTGCCCGAGGGGTGGACGCCCTCCGCCGGTGCGCTGCGCGTCTGGGTGCTCACCGCCGGCCACGTCACCGACGGGGGAGCGGTCGAGCTGGGCATCGACGCCGCGATGGAACACCATGCGCCTCGACGGGACGCCCTGCGCGCGGCGCTGGACCGCGTCGGGATCCGGACCACCTACGTCGGCTCCAAGGGTGGCGGGCCGCTGCTGCGGCTCGGGACGGCCCGAGCTCGCACGCGTCTGGCGCAGAGCATCGGGCCCGCGCCCGCCGGGGTCCCGCCGCAGCACTGGCCCGGCTAGCTGGACCTCATAGTTGGCGCCGTCGCGCCGGACGTCGGCCCTGCGCTGCGCGGACGCCGCCCGAAGTACCGTGGGGGTATGTGCATGCTGGTCGTCGCCCGTCGGGTCCACCCTCACTACCCGCTGATCGTGGTGGCCAACCGGGACGAGGTCCTGAGCCGGCCCACCGAGCCGTTGCACGAGTGGACCGCCGACGCCGGTGGCGCCGAGGGCATCGTCGCCGGCCGGGACGTCACCGCGGGCGGGACCTGGCTCGCGGTGGCCCCGGGCGGACGGTTCTCGGCGGTGACCAACGTGCGCGAGCCCGGACCCGTGCTCCCCGCAGCCGCCTCCCGCGGCGAGCTGCCCATCGACGCGCTCACCGGGCCGGTGCCCGTCGCGGAGTTCGCCCACCACGTCGTCGACGACCTCGATCGCTACGGGGGCGTCAACCTCCTGGCCGGCGACCTCGACCGGATGTGGTGGGCGTCCAACCGCTCCACCCGCGGCCCGGTTGCGCTCGGCACCGGCGTCCACGGGCTGTCGAACGCCTCGTTGGACACCCCCTGGCCGAAGGTGGTGGGCGCGGTCCACGACGTCAGAGCGCTCATGGGCACCGACGTCATGACAGGCCCGGACTGGTCCGGGGCGCTGCTGGACGTGTTGGCCGATCGTCGCCCGGCGACACCGTGGACGATGCCGCGCACGGGCGTGCCGCTGACGCACGAGTGGCGGCTGTCGTCGAGGTTCGTCCGCATCGGCCGGCGGTACGGCACCCGGTCGACCACCGCCGTGCGCGTCGACCAGCACGGCGTGGCCGACGTGGTCGAGCGCACGTGGGACGCCCGAGGACGCATCACGGGGACGGTCACCAGGCGCATCTGAGCCGGTGACCGCCCCCGCGGGCGGCTGGTTCCGACGCCGCTGACGCGGCGCGGGTGGTGCCTTCGGCCCTAGCCGACGGTCCAGGTGTTGCTGCCGTCGAGCAGCGCCTGCAGGTCCGTGGGTGAGGTCTCCTTGGCGGAGGCGACCTGGCCGCGGGCGAGGTCGTCGTAGGTGTCGCGGCGGACCTGCCGGATGATGCCGGTGACCGTGTACTCGAGGTCCTGGCTGGACAGGTTGGCCAGGGCGTGGGCGTAGGTCGGGTCGTCGGCGTGGGCGTCGTGGACGACGATGTCGGCCTCGTCCACGTCGGCGGTCGCGGCCACCGCGAGGGAGAAACCGCGGCGCACGACGCAGTGCTGGCCGTCGTCACCGAAGATGATCTTCTCGCCGTGGCGCACCGGGATCAGGTGGTCGCCGGCGTCCTCCTTGCGGAGCAGGTCGAAGGAACCGTCGTTGAAGATCGGGCAGTCCTGCAGGATCTCCACGAAGCTCGTGCCGCGGTGGCGTGCGGCCGCGTCGAGGACCTCGGTCAGGCCCTTGCGGTCGGAGTCCAGGGCGCGGGCGATGAAGGTGCCCTGGGCGCCGATCGCCAGCGACAGGGTGTTGAACGGGTGGTCCAGCGAGCCCATCGGGCTGGACTTGGTGACCTTGCCGGGCTCGGAGGTGGGCGAGTACTGGCCCTTGGTCAGCCCGTAGATCCGGTTGTTGAACATGAGGATGTTCAAGTTCACGTTGCGGCGCAGCGTGTGGATCAGGTGGTTGCCGCCGATGGACATGGCGTCGCCGTCACCGGTGACGACCCAGACCGACTGGTCGGGGCGTGCGGTGGCCAGGCCGGTCGCGATGGCCGGGGCACGGCCGTGGATCGAGTGCATCCCGTACGTCTCGAGGTAGTACGGGAAACGGCTCGAGCAGCCGATGCCGGAGATGAAGGTGATGTTCTCGCGCTTGAGCCCGAGCTTGGGCAACAGGGCGCGGATGGTGGCCAGGATGACGTAGTCGCCGCAGCCGGGGCACCAGCGCACCTCCTGGTCGGAGGTGTAGTCCTTGGGCTTCTGCGGAGCATCCGTCTTGGGCACGGACGCCAACGCGTCGAGCGGCAATGCGCTGCCGACGAGGCCGGATTCGGTGGTGGTCATGGGGTTCCTCTCCTCGCTCGCAGGTCAGCGGGTTCGGTTGGCGGTGGTGGTGCCGGTGGCGGTGTGCCCGATCCGCCGGTTGCGGGCCGCGGGCTCGCCGGTGGTGGTGATGACCCCGTCGAGCGCCAGGCGGTACTTGTCGTGCTCGGTGTGGGCGAGGCGGCCGGCGAACTCGGACTCGATGGCGGTCTGCAGCTCCTCGGCCGAGAACGCCATACCGTGCACCTTGGTGATGGGCTGGATGTCGGCGGGGAAGCGGGCCTTGAGCAGCATGGCGAGCTGTCCCAGGTTCATCTCCGGGACGAGGATCCGACGGTACTGCTCGAGCACCTCACCGATGTTGTGCGGCAGCGGGTTGAGGTGACGCACGTGGGCGCGGGCCACGCGGTGGCCGTTCGCGCGGGCGCGGCGTACGGCCTCGCCGATGGGCCCGTAGGACGAACCCCAGCCCACCACCAGCACGTCGGCCTCACCGGACGGGTCGTCGACCTCGAGATCGGGCACGTCGATGAGCGCGATCTTCAGGGCCCTGGTCCGGGTCATGAGGTCGTGGTTGTCGGCGGTGTAGGAGATGTTGCCGGTGCCGTTGGCCTTCTCCAGTCCGCCGATGCGGTGCTCGAGTCCGGGCTCGCCCGGGATGGCCCAGTCGCGCGCCAGCGTCTCCGGGTCACGGGCGTAGGGGAGGTACTCGGAGGCGGGCTTGCCGTCGTCGCCCTCGCCCTCGGCCTCGGGGGCCGTGGCGAAGTTCTTGTCGATCGCAGGCAGGGCGGCGACGTCGGGCAGCAGCCACGGCTCGGAGCCGTTGGCGATCGCGCCGTCGGACAGCACGATGACCGGGGTCCGGTAGGTGACCGCGATCCGGGCGGCCTCGCGGGCGATCTCGAAGCAGTCCGCGGGGGACTGCGGGGCGATCACCGCGACGGGGGACTCGCCGTTGCGCCCGAACAGGGCCTGCAACAGGTCGGACTGCTCGGTCTTGGTCGGCAGGCCCGTCGAGGGGCCGCCACGCTGGACGTCGATGACCACCAGCGGCAGCTCGGTCATCACGGCCAGGCCGATGGCCTCGGACTTGAGGGCCAGACCGGGACCGGAGGTGGACGTGACACCGAGGGTTCCTCCGTAGGAGGCGCCCAGTGCCGCGGCGACGCCGGCGATCTCGTCCTCGGCCTGGAAGGTCGTGACGTCGAACTGCTTGAGCTTGCTCAGCTCGTGCAGGATGTCCGAGGCCGGGGTGATGGGGTAGGTGCCCAGGAAGACGGGCATGTCGGCGGACCGGCCCGCGGTGACCAGGCCGTAGGCCATCGCCGTGTTGCCGGTGACCTGACGGTAGCGGCCCTCGGGCAGCTTGGCGGGGGCGATCTCGTACTCCGAGGCGAAGGCCTCGGTGGTCTCGCCGTAGTTCCAGCCCGCGTGCAGGGCGAGGATGTTGGCCTCAAGAATGGTCGGCTTCTTGCCGAACTTGTCCTTGAGGAAGTTCTCGATCGAGTCGACCGTGCGCCCGTACATCCACGTGAGCAGCCCCAGGGCGAACATGTTCTTGCAGCGCTCGGCGTCCTTCTTGCCGAGGTCGACCGACTCGACTGCACCGATCGTCAGGGTGCTCATCGCGACCTCGTGCACCTGGAACGCCTCGAAGGCCGGCGACCCCAGGGGGTTGGACTCGTACCCGACCTTGGTGAGGTTGCGCTTGGTGAACTCGTCGGAGTTGACGATGAGGATGCCGCCCGAGGGCAGGTCCTCGATATTGGCCTTGAGCGCCGCCGGATTCATCGCCACCAGCACGTCGGGACGGTCACCGGCGGTGAGGATGTCATAGTCCGCGATCTGGATCTGGAAGCTCGAGACCCCGTGGATCGTGCCCTGTGGGGCCCGGATCTCGGCGGGGTAGTTGGGCTGGGTCGCCAGGTCGTTGCCGAAGGCGGCGGCTTCGGAGGTGAACTGGTCACCGGCGAGCTGCATGCCGTCGCCCGAGTCACCCGCGATGCGGATGACCACCTTGTCCAGCTTGGTCTTGGACGAGTTGCCCACCGGTGCTGACCTCCAGAAAGTCGTGATGAATCGAGGCTTGTCGCGGCTCCCGTTCAGCCCTCGACGGTACGCCGATTCCGGCGCAGCCCGCGGCCACGACCGTGTGACCGGGACTGTAACAGGTTCCAGTTCGGCGACGTGGCTTCTTCCCTCACCCTAGACCGATCTGTCTATTGCTGCCAGTCGGGCGGTCCCCCCGCAGGAAAACCCCCCGGAACGCAGCGGAGATGAAAAACTCGTCATCATGCCCCACTTCTCACGACGCCTGGTCGCGTCCGCGACCGCAGCCCTCGTCGTCGTCGTACTACCACCCGTCGCCCCGGCCACGCCCGCACCCACCTCCACCCTGACCGGGGTTGACGTCGTGACCTGGACCCCGTGCCCCGCGGAGTCGGCGGCCGACGTCCTCCACCGCCTGCCCCGCCCCGACGTCCTGTGAGCCTCCGTCACGGTCCCCGTCGACCACGCCGACCCCGACGGTCGCACCGTGGGGATCGAGGTCCGCAGGATCACCGCCACGGGCGATCGTCAGGGGGCACTGTTCTCCAACCCCGGCGGGCCGGGAGGCGACGCCCGCACCCTCTGGTACACCGCACTCGACAGGGACGACGACTCCGCCGTCGACGAGATCCGTCGCACCCACGATCTGGTGATCGTGCAGCCCCGGGGCCTGGCGGGATCGGGCGCGCTCGAGTGTCTCCCCGGGCCGGAGGTGGAGGCCCCGGACCGTTCCGACCCCGACGACGACGACGACCTCAACGAGCAGGCCGCGCGGTGCATGGCCACCGACCCGAAGTTCGTGCGGTCCATCACCACGGAGAACGTCGTGCGCGACCACGAGGTGGTCCGCGAACGCATGGGCCTGGAGCGCATCTCCTTCCTCGGGTACTCCTACGGCACCGCGATCGGGATGATGTACCAGACCCTGTTCCCGCAGAGCCTCGACCGGATGGTGCTGGACTCCTCGGTCGGACCGTCCGAGACGTGGTGGTACGAGCTCCACCAGCGGCAGGCGGAGAATCGGCACCGGGCGCGCGACTACGTCCTCGCGTGGATCGCCGAGTACGACGACGTCTACGCGTTGGGGGACACCGCCCTGAAGGTGTACCGGCGGATCCACGAGCTCGACCTGTCGGAGGGGGCGGCCGCGGGCCGGTTCCTTCCGCCCCCCGCCGTGCCGGGCGATGACGCCCCGGGGTCGGTTCCCACCGGATCGCTGGCGGCGGGCTCCCTCGACGCCCTCAACACCGGGTCGGTGCGGGCGGAGAACGCCGCCGTCGCGTCCACCGGCGGGTTCGACTCGACGCCGGACGACGCCGTGGGCTACTTCCGGGTCCTCGACTTCTACAGCCGGTCCCCCGACGCCTGGCCCGACATCGCCTGGGCGATCTCGGCGAAGGTGCACGGCACGGCGCCCGACGTCGAGACACCGGAGGAGCTGGACGAGCGGATCGAGGAGGAGGCCGAGGAGCGCACCGGCCGGCCCCCGGTGACGTCCGACCAGGCCACCTACCTGAAGATCATCAACTGCAACGAGACCGCGCCGCCCCGGACGAACCTGGCGGCCCCGGCCCTGATCGGCAGCAGCGACCCGGCGGGTAGCACCGGCGAGGACGTGTGGGCGTTGACCGAGCAGACCCGATACTGCCTCTACCCGCCCTCCGCGGTCCCGCCGCGCATCGAGGCACGCGAGATGGCCGCGCCGCCCCTGATCCTCCAGGCCGACCACGACCCCAACACCCCGGGGATGTTCGGTCCGGCCACCGCCGACGCGACGGGAGGCACACTCGTCCGGATCCGGGGCACCGTGCACTGCCATTTCGACACCGGCAACGAGGCGGTCGACGAGATCGTCCTGCGGTATCTCGAGACCGGTCAGGCGGAACCCGGGCAGTATCTGGACACCCCGCGCCCCGCGCCGGGAAGCCCACCGTGGGTGCCGGAGGGGTGACTCGACGGTTCTCGTGGAGGGCATCCCGCCTGGTATGAATTCCTATAGAAGGGCCCCGGCACGCGTACCGTAGCCGGGACCGGTGGTCGGTGAAGGGCGTCGACGACGGAATCAGCGCAGGTTGGGAGCACTCCAGTGGCGAGCAAGAAGGCAGCATCGGGCGGCAAGCGGAGCCTGGTGATCGTCGAGTCCGCCACCAAGGCACGTAAGATCCAGCCCTACCTGGGGTCCGACTACGTGGTCGAGGCGTCGGTCGGACACATCCGTGACCTGCCCAAGGGCGCGGCCGACATCCCGGCCAAGTACAAGAAGGAGCCGTGGGCGCGGCTCGGGGTGAACCCGGACGACGACTTCGAACCCATCTACGTCGTCAGCGCCGACAAGAAGAAGAAGGTCGCCGAGCTCAAGAAGGAACTCGCCGGCGTGGACCAGCTCCTGCTGGCGACAGACCCCGACCGTGAGGGCGAGGCGATCGCCTGGCACCTGCTCGAGGTCCTCAAACCCAAGGTGCCGGTCAAGCGGATGGTGTTCCACGAGATCACCAAGCCCGCCATCCTCGCCGCCGCCGAGAACACGCGCGAGCTCGACACCGACCTCGTCGACGCCCAGGAGACCCGCCGGATCCTCGACCGTCTCTACGGCTACGAGGTCTCCCCGGTGCTGTGGAAGAAGGTCATGCCGCGACTGTCCGCTGGCCGCGTGCAGTCGGTGGCCACCCGCGTGATCGTCGAGCGTGAGCGCGAGCGCATGGCGTTCGTCGCCGCGGACTACTGGGACATCACCGCGACCCTGGCCACGAAGGGATCCGCCGGCGGGGACGCCGGTGAACCCCGCAGCTTCACCGCCCGCCTCTCCGCCGTCGACGGCGCCCGGGTCGCGCAGGGCCGCGACTTCGGCCAGGACGGGCGTCTGAAGTCCACCGGCGCGGCCAAGGACTCCGTCGTCCTCGCCGAACCGGCGGCCCGGGCGCTGGCCGACGCGCTGACCGGTGCCGACTTCGTCGTCGACTCCGTCGAGTCCAAGCCGTACACCCGGCGCCCCTACGCGCCGTTCATGACCTCCACCCTCCAGCAGGAGGCCGGCCGCAAGCTGCGGTACACGTCCGAGCGCACCATGCGGATCGCGCAGCGACTGTACGAGAACGGCTACATCACCTACATGCGTACCGACTCCACCACCCTGTCCGAGGGCGGCATCGCAGCCGCCCGCGCGCAGGCCACGGAGCTGTACGGCAGCGACTACGTCTCACCCACGCCGAGGCAGTACACCCGGAAGGTCAAGAACTCGCAGGAGGCCCACGAGGCCATCCGGCCCGCCGGCGAGACCTTCGCCACCCCCGGGCAGCTCCACAGTGCCCTCGACGCCGAGGAATACCGGCTCTACGAGCTCATCTGGCAGCGCACGGTCGCCTCCCAGATGGCCGACGCGCGCGGCACGACCGTCAGCATCCGCATCAGCGGTGACGCCGGCGACAACGCCTCCGGCTACGAGCGCGCCACCTTCGCCGCCTCGGGCCGCACCATCACGTTCCCCGGCTTCCTCAAGGCCTACGTCGAGGCGACCGATGACCCGGCCGAGGGCTCGGAGAAGCAGATGGCGGACGACGCCGAGCGGCGCCTGCCCCGCCTCGACGAGGGACAGCAGCTCACCGGTACCGACCTGGTCCCCGACGGGCACACCACCAGCCCGCCCGCCCGCTACACCGAGGCGAGCCTGGTCAAGGCGATGGAGGAGATGGGCATCGGCCGCCCGTCGACCTATGCCAGCATCATCCGCACCATCCAGGAC
The DNA here is from genome assembly GCF_001658045.1 of Dietzia sp. 111N12-1. NCBI lineage: Bacteria > Bacillati > Actinomycetota > Actinomycetes > Mycobacteriales > Dietziaceae > Dietzia > Dietzia sp. 111N12-1. The sequence continues at coordinate 29,082 of NZ_LSSV01000001.1, forward strand.
CGGGGATACGTCTACGTCCGCGGCAACGCGCTTGTCCCCAGCTGGGTCGCCTTCGCCGTGGTCGGACTGCTCGAGCAGAACTTCGGCCGGCTCGTCGACTACGACTTCACCTCGCTGATGGAGGACGAACTCGACGCGATCGCCGAGGGCCGCGAGAACCGGGACGATTGGCTGCGGCGCTTCTACTTCGGTGCCACCGAGGGGTCCGGCGACGAGGACAAGGCCAACTACGCCGTGGGGCTGAAGAACCTCGTCGACGTCAACCTCGAGGCGATCGACGCCCGCAGCATCAACTCGATCCGGGTGTTCGACGACTCCGAGGGCCGCCCGGTGCACGTCCGGGTCGGTCGCTACGGTCCGTATCTCGAGCGCATGGTCGCCGGCGAGGACGGCGCCGAGGAGTCCCAGCGGGCCAACCTGCCCGAGGGGATGAGCCCGGACGAGCTCACACTCGAGGTGGCCGAGAAGCTCTTCTCGACCCCTCAGGACGGCCGCCCGCTGGGCGTGGACCCCGAGACCGGACACGAGATCGTCGTCAAGGACGGGCGCTACGGCCCCTACGTCACCGAGAAGCTCCCCGAGGCCACCGACGCCGAGAAGGCGGTCTGGGCCAAGAAGGTGCTCGCCGACGCGGATGCGGAGAAGAAGCGGATCGACGCCGAGCGCGACGCCGCGATCGCCGCCGCCAAGGACGACGACGCCAAGGCTGAGGCCAAGAAGGCCGCGACCAAGGCCAAGGCCGCCGTGACCCGCCGGGCGAAGAAGGAGGCCGACAGCCCCACCGGGCCGAAGCCCCGGACCGGGTCGTTGATGCAGTCCATGGAGCCCGCGACGGTGACGCTGGAGGACGCGCTCAAGCTCCTGTCGCTGCCGCGCGTGGTGGGCGTCGACCCCACCAGCGGCGAGGAGATCACCGCCCAGCTCGGTCGCTACGGGCCGTACCTCAAGAAGGGCACAGACTCCCGGACGCTCGACTCCGAGGACGCGGTGTTCACGGTGACGCTCGAGGACGCGGTGAAGATCTACTCCGAGCCCAAGCGTCGGGGCCGGCAGGCCGCCGCCCCCAAGGCGCTGCGTGAGATGGGGGTCGACGAGGTCTCCGGCAAGCAGATGTTGGTCAAGGACGGTCGCTTCGGCCCGTACGTGACCGACGGGGAGTCCAACGCCTCCCTGCGCAAGGGCGACACCGTGGAGAGCCTCACCGACGCCCGCGCCTCCGAGTTGCTCTCGGAGCGGCGCGCCAAGTCGCCGCCGAAGAAGGCGCCCGCGAAGAAGGCTCCGGCCCGCAAGTCGCCGGCGAAGAAGACGGCGGCGTCGCGCCGCTGAGGCCCGCGGTCAGCGCGCCGGGTCGTCGGCCGGGCGCAACGCCACGGAGCCGGCCTGCCACCGGTCCGCGAGGGTGGGGCGCAGGGGTCGGGCGAGCTGGGTCATGATGCCCCGGCCGCGCAGTTCGACGCTGCGGCCCAGCACCCAGCGTGCCGCCTCGGGGGCGTCGGCCCGGTGGATCGTGGCCGCCGACGCCAGAACGTGTCCCTGCTCCATCTTGGCCAGCGTGGTGAGGCGGGCGGCCTCGTTGACCGGGTCGCCGATGACCGTGTACTCGAACCGCTTGGCGTGGCCGATGTGTCCGGCGATGACGGTGCCGTAGGAGACGCCGATCCCCGCCGTGAGCGGGGCCAGGTCGGCGAGTCGGCTCTGCAGTGCACGCGCGGCCCGCAGCGCACGGCCGGCCTCGTTGTCCACCTCCAGCGGCGCCCCGAAGACCGCGAGCAGGGCGTCGCCCTGGAACTTGTTGATGTACCCGCCGTTGGTGTCGACGGACTCGACGGCGATCCGGAAGAAGTCGTTGAGCACGGAGACCACCTCGGCCGGCTCATGGGCCGCCGCGAACTCCGTCGAACCGGTGAGGTCGACGAACAGCACCGCGACCTGGCGCTCCTGCCCGCCCAGTTCGGTGCCCCGCTCGAGCGCGTTGCGTGCGACGTCCTCGCCCACGTAGCGACCGAAGAGGTCCTGGATGGCCTCACGTTCCTGCAGGCCCGTGACCATCTCGTTGAACCCCTGGGCGAGCTGGCCGATCTCCGAGCTGTCATAGATCGTCACGCGGGTCTCGAGATCGCCCTGCTTGACGCGACTGACGCCCGCCTGCATCTCGCGCACCGGGTCGGCGATCGAGTCCGAGACCAGCCCCATGCCGATCGCGCCGGCGATCACGGCGACACTCGCCAGCACCGCGAGGGCGACGAGGATCAGACCGGGGTCGTCGCCGAACAGGCCGAACCAGTGTCCGGTGAGGATGAGCAGGATGCCCGCGATGGGGATGACCGTGGTCAGTGACCAGCCGAGGAAGATCCGGCGACGCACACCGGGTACATGGCGGCTCTCCGGCACCCCCCTGGACAGGGCGCGGACCGTGATCGGTCGCATGATCCGCTCGGCCTGCAGGTAGGAGATCAGGCAGGTGGTGCTGCCGCCGAGCAGGCTGGTCACCGCCACGATGAGAGCCAACCTGGGGGAGTGGCCCACGTTGACGGCGACGAACAGCAGCGTCCCGGTCACCCACATGGCGCCGGAGATGAGCGCCTGGTGGAACGGCAGGCGCAGGGTGCGCCGGCGGATGGCGCCGTCGAAGTCCGCCCCCGACCGGTCGACCCGCAGCACGGGCAGGAGGAGCAGCGTCGAGGCGATGACGCCGCCGACGAAGGCCAACACGAGATAGCCGATGAACAGGTACTGGTTGAGGAAGCGGAACTGGTCGAGGTCGAGGAACCGGTCCATCGGCAGGACGAAGCGCAGGAACGAGAACACGAAGACCGCGCCGATGATGTTCGCCTGCACCATCGTCAGGGCATAGACGGGCCAGGGGGTGGCCCACAGCCACCTGAACAACCTGACCCATCGTTCCATCGGCCCAAGCCTAGTTCGCGCCGGTGATGCCGGGACCGCAGGTGTGTCGGTGGGCGGGGATAAGGTGGGGGCCATGCCCGGGGTGTTCGATCGGTTGGCCGGACAGGCCGACGTCGTGGCGGAGCTGACGGCTGCCGCCACGGCCGCTCGTGCCCGCGTGCCGGGACAGGGGTGGGATGCCTCGGACGCCCGGATGGTCCACGCCTGGCTGTTCACCGGTCCGCCGGGTAGCGGCCGCAGCGTGGCGGCCATGGCGTTCGCCGCCGCCCTGCAGTGCGAGGACCCGGACGTGGTGGGCTGCGGGGAGTGCCGGTCATGCCACACGGTGCTGGCCGGCACCCACGCGGACGTGCACCTGCTCGCCCCGCAGGGCGTCAACATCCTGCTCAAGGACGTCAAGGAGACCATCCACCGCGCGGCGAGCCGCCCCGGCACCGGGCGCTGGCAGATCGTGGTGGTCGAGGAGGCGGACAGGCTCACCGAGCAGTCCGGGAACGCCCTGCTCAAGGTGGTGGAGGAGCCGCCCAGTCGGACCGTGTTCCTCCTGTGCTCGCCGACCACCGACCCGATGGACATCATGGTGACCCTGCGGTCGCGCTCGCGGAACGTCGCGCTGCGTCAGCCGGACGCGGCGGCGGTCGAGCGTGCGCTGCTCGCCGGCGGGGACCCGATGGACCCCGATCTGGCCCGGTGGGCGGCGTCGGTCTCCTCGGGCCACGTGGGTCGTGCCCGGTGGCTGGCCACCGATGAGGCGACCCGGGAGCGGCGGGACGTCGTCCTCCAGCTGCCCATGGTCATGCACAATCCGGGCCGGGCGTTCCCTCTCGCGGACCGGCTCGTCAGCGCCGCTGAGCAGGAGGCGTTGGCCCGCAACAGTGAATCCGACGAGCGCGAGGTCGAGGAGCTGCGCACCGCGCTGGGCGCGGGCGGCACCGGCAAGGGCACCGCGTCGGCCGGGCGGGGTGCGACGGGCGCGGTCAAGGAACTCGAGAAGGCCCAGAAGTCGCGACGGACCCGGTCCACCCGCGACTCACTGGACCTCGCGCTGGTCGACCTGGCGGGGTTCTACCGGGATGCGCTCATGTCGGCGCTCGGCGCCCGTGAGGTCGACCCGGTCCATCCGGACAAGGCGGAGGAGGCCGCGAGGCTCGGCGGTCACTACCCGGCCGCGGCGATCCTCCGCGCGATCGAGGCGATCCAGGAGTGCCGGGCGGCGATCGAGGTCAACGTCAAACCCAAGTTCGCGGTGTCCGCCATGGTCGGCGCGATCCGCGCTGCACTGGGCTGACAGCCTGGCGGGGGCGGGTCGTTTTTCGGCGGTGGGGTTCGGTCGGATATAGTTGCGACGCCCCACAAGGGCTCGCCGCGTTAGCTCAGTCGGTAGAGCATTTCACTCGTAATGAAAAGGTCGTCGGTTCGATTCCGACACGCGGCTCCACTAGGAAGGCCTCTGACGTGCACCAGCGCGTTAGGGGCCTTTCGAGCATCTGTGCGAAGTCTGCTGTGTGATCACACTATGAACACGAGCGTTCCTCAAAGTGCTACATGGTACGGACGGCGTGAGTTACCTTTCCGGGGTGACGACGACACTGGCTACTTGGACCTGTGACACATGCGGCGAGACGATCGACGGGCCCGAGCAAGGCATCGTGGCGTGGGGCCATTCCCCGGCTGACGAGTTCGCGGTCGACCGCTTTGTAATTGTCCACAGGTTGTCAGTACGGCCATCCTGCGACCCGGATGGCAATACTAGTTCGATGGAACTGGCCCATATGGTTGGAGACCAGGGTTTCGCGATCTTGCTGTCGTTCCTCAGCGTGGGGCCGATTCGTGGCGGGGGAGGACAGAAGATCACGAACTTCGACAACTACGTCGATACAGTTCGCCGCCTCCAGGTACCTGGCTACGAGCAAGCCCGCTCAAAGTTCGGCAGTCAGGAAGTCGCAGACGAGTTTGGGGACGCGACTGAATACTCCCCTTACCTTCCCGAGACGCTGGAGAAGATTATTCGTCTCTAGCGCGCCTGGTTGCGAGGGATGAGTGCGCGCATCGCATCGACAGCAGCCGCGCTCGCATCGTCGTAGACGCTCGTGTAAACGTCTGACGTGATCGCCGTGGATGAATGCCCGAGCACGGTTGAAACGACCTTCATGGACGAACCAGAGGCCAGCATGAGGGACGCTGCCGCGTGGCGTAGGTCATGGAATCGCACGGGCGGAAGATCAGCCTTGAATGCCTGGCGCTGGAACTCCTTCAGGAGCCACGAGGGATCGAGGTCTGTCCCGTCCTCGCGCACGAACACTCGGGAGGTGTGGGAGTAAGCAGGACCCCAGGCGAGACGATCAGCATTCGTGCGAGCGCGATGGGCCTTGAGGACTTCCACACCCTCCTTGCCGATAGCGACGACGCGACCTGACGCGCTGGACTTGGGCGAGTCCTCCTGAACCTTGCCCACGACGTTGACGAGTTGGCGCTCAATCGTGATCGTGCCCGCGTCCATGTCTACGTCTGCCCATCGAAGGCCACACACTTCCCCTCGCCTCATGCCTGTGTGTGCAGCGACGTAGAAGAGGGCGTAGAGCCGGTGCTGTTCGACGTGATCGAGGAAGGTCCCAAGGTGATCCCCTCGCCACACCATCACACTGGTCGGGCGCTTCGCCTTACGACGGGCGAGGGAGGGTGTGGATCCCTTGTTGATCAATCGCTGGACCTCTGCTCGCCACTCGTCCTCTCGCGCACGCGTCCACACAAGGGCCTTCGTGCGAGTCGCGGTGGGCATCTTCACGAGGGCTGCCGGATTCGTGGAGATGTAGCCCTCACGCATAGCGTCGCTTAGCGCGCTTCTGAGGACCGCTCGCACACGTTGTGTCGTCGCGTTCCCGGTAGACGACGTACGGCGATTCTGGGCGCTGGTATTGACCTCCTGCAGCATCGTCGTGATGTGATGCGCTCGCAGGTCGGCCAAGGCGATGCTTCCCAGGTGGGGGATGAAGACCTTCTCGATGTAGCGCCTGTAGTGCGCTGCGGTGTTCGCCTTCACGTTGTGTTTGCTGTCGATCCAGCGGGTGAGGAAGTCGCCCGTCGTGATGCGCTTGTCTACGCGAATGCCGTTGGCCGCTTGTGCTCGCAGGTCATCCATGACCTTCTCGGCTTCGTCGCGAGTATCGAACCCAGATCGTGAGACCTGTCGGCGCTCGCCTGTGTGCAGCGTGAGGCTGAGCGTGAAAGCCCACGCGCCGTGGTTCGCCCACTGGCCGTTCGCTCGCTTCAACTTGGGGCAGGACCGCCCGAGTTGCTTGCGCTTCCCGGTGCTCGGGTCCAGTTCTGAGCAGCCGCACCGTCGATAGACAGAGCCACGGGCCATTGCTTATTCCTCCATCTGCTGGCGAATGATCTTCGAGAGGCGCTTGGTCATGCCGCCCCGTAGGGTGCGCAGTTCTCGCGGGGACTTGTCGCCGTGCTCGCTGAGTCGCTTGTCGCGCTCGGCGGTGAGCGAGTGGCCCCAGAGGTCCACGGCAATCTGCGTGACCTGTTCCTGGGTGATGCCAAGGACACGCGCCGCGCTTTCGTCTGCGCTGTAGTCCTCGACGGTCGAGAAGTCGACGGACACGACCCGGGAGGGTGTGGGAGTCTCGCCCGCGAGTGCCTCACGGATGACGCTGCGCTTCATGCTCATGTGTTCAGTCACGGCCACATCACCTGTGCCGGCGAACCATGAGGCGAGCGGGCAGTCAAAGACTGTTGAGAGAACGAGCAGTTCGTCAATGGTGATCGACTGACGACGACCCGTCTCAATCGTCGTGACGTTGGCCTGGGTCCATGAAAGGCCCTTTGAGCTGGCCTTGCTCGCTACCTCCGCCTGGCTAAGACCAGCAGATATTCGCTGCTTGCGCAGGTTCTCGCCGACGATCCGTCCGGTGCTCGATTCGCTCATGAACAAGACTGTATCACCTTCATACCATGCTTTTGACTCAGGTCATGAACGCATGGCACATTGTCACCGTTCGATCATGAATCAACTCAGAACGTGACATGAGGAAGGTGAAGTCATGGCTATGACGAGGGAAGAACTGCTGGCATTACCCGCGACGATCAAGGTTCCGCAACTGGCCAAGGCACTGGATGTCTCGACGACTTACGTCTATCGGATGATCAAAGAAGACAGGCTGCCGGTGCCGATGCATCAACTGGGATCGAACTTCAAGTTCCCGACAGCGCCCCTTCTCGACTACCTCGGGATCAGTGACGGGGGAAGTGATCCCACACCCTCCGTGCAGGGCGAGACGATGACGACGCGCAAGGGGAAGGTGATCGTCTCCACGAAGCGATACAACTACCGCGGTCGATCCGTCCTTGGCGCTGATCTGATCGCAGGCGCTCGCATCTTCGGGGTGGGGGCATGACTGTGGCGACCACCGACGAGGGCGTGGATATCGACACAGCGATGAACCACCTGGCCCAGATGTGGGGCGAGACAGAAGGCTATGCCTGGCTCGCTCGATGCACGCGGGGAGAAGTTGTCAACGGAAGGCCGGAAGCCAAGGGATGGACTCAGGAGTCCCTCGAGTGGCCCGCAGGGCGAGACGATGTGCGCGAGTACATCGAGATCTACGCGACGACACATGAACTGTTCTACTGCCCGTTCGTGCATAGGAGCGCAGACAGCAAGCGCAAGGGAGCGTCCGTCGAGCGACGGTGGGTGTGTGTCGATCAGGACCGACCGATAACGAATCCAGACGCGCTCGCGCCGACGCTCATCGTTGAGTCGGGCACGCCCGATCACTCGCACCTGTACTACTCAGTGCCGGAGGGTGTGGGAGTCGATGAGTACCAGCCTTTCGCGCAGGGCATCGGCGATGTGCTCGGGTGCGGGAATGACAAGACGACCGACGAGGGATTCCTGCGAGTTCCTGGAACGCTCAACTTCAAGCACGACCCGCCCGCAGTGTGCGAAGTCAAGGACCGACCCGGCGTGACGTACACCCAGCAGGGCCTCAGCGTCGCTGTGAACGTGCGACCGAGTGCACACACGCATGACCGGGTGCCAGGCGCTCAGAATCGCTCTCAGGGCCTCCAGTTCGAGGACGTGCCGGATATGCGTCGCAACGGGACGATCAAAGGGCGACTCAACCGCGAGCTGGAGCGCATCGCACAGGGTGACGACGGGTCTGCTTCTGCATACGCCGCCGTGAAGGAATGTCTCAGGGCTGGTTACTCGTCGGGTCAGGTGGCGACGATTCTTCGGGAGCACGTGGCCCTAACGAACGTCCGCGAGCACTACGCAACTGACGAGGACCTGCTGCGAGACGTTCAGCGCATCGCGGGGAAGGTTGCGAAGCTAGATTCGCCGCTGAGCGCCTGGCGCCGTCCCGCATGAGTGCATGCATGGTCACCGTGTCCCAGACGCTCACGGGCGCTGCTGTGTCGGACCCACCCGCTACGCTGCTCACATGACGGAAAGCAAACAGCCGCAGATCGAGGACGCACCGAACTCCGCGTACGCGCTTAGGGACCTGTTCGAGCGTGTGCGAACCTCAGGGAAAGACAACTTCCAGAACGGGTGGGCAAGCGCATTGGGTGCGGGCTTTCCGTCGCGAGAGTTCTCCGAACGCCATTCAGCGATGATGGACCTATTCGGTGAGGTTTCTGCGATGGTTCGCGCCTTCCCGGACGAGTCGCGTGAGTACCGCAGGTATTCCCCTTACCTGCAGAAGTGGCATGGTTACGCCATTGGTTTCCCTAATTGGAATGCGGGAATCAAGCTCGCTGAGCATCTCGATGTGCCTGTACTCGATCAGCTTGAAAGTCTTGGCCAGTTTCTAGAATCTTCTAATTCATACCCGTCGGGGCAGGCAACGTCCTCTGAACTCACTGAGCTCTTGCGAGCGTTGGAGGCTTTAAAAGACGTAGTCGACGCTGCAGAAGTTCCCCCGGCGATCCGTGATCGGATTGCGTATCATCTTCGCCAGGCCGAGTGGTACATGGCTCACGCTTCCACTTTCGGGGCGGCAGCGATAAAGCGACACGCGACCTCAGCCGCTTCCGAGGGGTTGGGGTTGTTCTCGCGTGTAACCAGTCCCGAACTAAAGAAGAAGATTAGCAATGCGGCATTGTGGATATTCGCCGCGCTTGGACATGTCGAGGATGTAACTGGCGACGTTCACGGGATTATCGAGGATATGACAGGGACGTACTCTGCGATTGAGCAGGTTGTCGCGACTGACGGTAACGACGAGGCGAGTGACTAACTACTCCACCGCCCCCGCACGAGACGAGGGCAGCAGGAGGGTGTGGGATTACTCGGCGGGCACGCAGTCCTCGCACAGGGACGAGCCGGACGCTTCGTCGTGGTACAGATCGACCTTCGCGCCGCAGTTGTCGCACGGGCCTTGGTCGTTGGCTGCTTCTCGCGCGGCCTTTCGCTCAGCCTCCCAGGCAACGAACTCCTTCTTGACCTTGGCAACGTCCTTCGCGGGTAGGGCGTAGCGTTTGCCTGATCCCACACCCTGCGAGGTTGCACGCAGGAACACTCGCAGGGTCTTCGGGTCGGTGCCGACCTTCTCGGCGACCTCGCGAGTGGAGAGAGTCTTGGGTTCGGTCATGGTGTCCTCCTGGGCAGTGGGGTTCTGACGTGAGGACGATAAGAGACTTTGCTCGCTACCCCGAAAGACTCTTGTGCATCATCTCCGACATGCGGAACGCTGCGTCGCGTCCGCCATTGCCTCTCGCAGGCCCTCCCTTGAGGCGAGCGCGCGTGCAGTCGCGTCGTGCGTCGCGGGTGTCGTCGTGATCGCAGTGTCGGTGTGTCAGGCGTTGGTACCACTCGTAGACGCAGGCCTTGCGTTCCTTGTAGGAGTCGGGGTGCGAGCACAGCGTGTGGCACGTGGACGTGGAGTAGTTCTGGTGCGAGTGGTCGAGTTTCATGTGTCGAATGCTATTGCCGTGCGGGACATGTCGAGCCTCTGCAGTGTGATCACAATGTGCACACACACGTCATTGCACGAGAGTCAGTGAAAGCGATAGGAAATAGGCTTCTTACTGGGCTTTTGTGAATTAGAGTGTGATCACGAATCACGACGTGAATAGGTTCAGAGCTAACTCGTAATGAAAAGGTCGTCGGTTCGATTCCGACACGCGGCTCCACCAGAAGCTCCACGAACCCCGGTCCCCCCAGGCCGGGGTTTCGCCGTCTCCCGGCCGCGGCACCGAGCGGAGGGGCCGCGGCGCCGAGCGGAGGGGAGGCGTCGGCGAACGGTGACGGCGACCTGGGCCACTGGATACAGTCGGGTACCGACGAGGTGGTCCGACACCGGGCCCCCGGAACGACAACGCCGATCCCGCTACCCAGGAAGAAGCCCCATGGCCTCAACGCCCCTGCTCGTCGAGCGAGCCGACCACATCGAGACGTGGACGCTCAACCTGCCCGACGTCCGTAACCCCATCTCGGATCCGGCCATCGTCGACGCGATCTGTGAGCGGGTGGCTGTGGTCAACGCGGACCACGACGTGCGTGCGGTCGTGCTCACCGGGGCGGGATCGGCGTTCTCCGCGGGCGGCAACGTCAAGGACATGGTGGACCGGGCCGGCATGTTCGGGGGAAGCCCGTACGAGCTCCGCGACGGGTACCGCCAGGGCATCCAGCGGATCCCGCGCGCCCTGTACCACTGCGAGGTGCCGGTGGTGGCCGCGGTCAACGGGCCGGCGGTGGGCGCGGGGTGCGACCTCGCCGTGATGTGCGACCTGCGGGTGGCCTCCGCCAAGGCGTGGTTCGCGGAGAGCTTCGTCCAGCTGGGCATCATCCCCGGCGACGGGGGTGCCTGGCTGCTCACCAAGGCGATCGGCCCGGCGAGAGCCGCGGAGATGGCCCTGACCGGGGACCGGGTCACGGCCGAGCAGGCCGCCGAGTGGGGCCTGGTCAACCGGGTGGTCGAGCACGACGCGCTGATGGACGCCGCCCGGGAGCTGGCGGCCCGGGTGGCCAAGAACCCGCCGCACGCGGTGCGGATGGCCAAGCGCCTCCTGCGCGAATCCCAGCACCAGTCGCTGGAGTCGCTGCTCGAGCTCTCGGCGACGATGCAGGCGCTCGCCCATCACACCGAGGATCACCGCGAGGCTCTCGCCGCGTTCGGGGAGAAGCGCGCCGGCACCTACACCGGTCGCTAGCGGGTCCGATGTCGTCACGAATCGCCCCACCGACCACCCTGGCGTCGGAGGAGATGACCACCCTGCGGGCCGAGGTGCGGGAATTCCTCGCCGACGAGAGCGCCGCAGGCCGCCTCACCCCGTGGATCGACACGTGGCTGACGAGGTGGGACGAGGACTTCACCCGCCGGTTGGCCGAGCGCGGCTGGGTGGGGATGACGATCCCCACCGAGTACGGGGGGCGGGGGCGCACCTTCCTCGAACGTTTCGTCGTGACCGAGGAGCTGCTCTCCGTGGGCGCGCCCGTCGCGGCGCAGTGGGTCGCCGACCGCCAGATCGGCCCGTCGCTACTGCGGTACGGAACCGAGGAGCAGAAGCGCGAGTACCTGCCCCGGATCGCCGCGGGCGAGTGCTGCTTCGGCATCGGGATGAGCGAGCCGGACTCGGGATCCGACCTCGCGAGCGTGCGGACGAAGGGCGTCCGGGTCGACGGTGGCTGGTCGATCACCGGGACCAAGGTGTGGACGTCCGGGGCGCAGCACGCCGAGGCCTTCATCGCCCTGTGCCGCACCGAGCCCCTGGACACGTCGAACCGCCACGCGGGGCTCAGTCAGTTCATCGTCGACCTGCGTAGCGAGGGCGTCACCATCCGCCCGATCGTGTCGCTCTCGGGCGACCACCACTTCAACGAGGTCGTCCTCGACGAGGTGTTCGTGCCCGACTCGATGGTCTTCGGCACCCTCGGCCACGGTTGGGAGCAGGTCAACTCCGAGCTGGCCTTCGAGAGGAGCGGCCCCGAGCGGTTCCTGTCCTCCTTCCGGGTGTTCGCCGCCGAGATCGGGGCGGTCGCCGAGGGGGCACTGCCCCCGCGCGCCGACCTCGGCCGGTCCGTGGCCCGGATGGCCGGTCTGCACGCGCTCAGCCAGAACATCGCCGGGTCCCTCCAGCGGGGCGAGCCCGCGGACACCGCCGCCGCGCTGGTCAAGCTGTTGGGCACCACCACCGAGGGCGATCTCGTGGACGCGGTCTCCGCGGGCCTCGGCGACGAGTTCGCGGCCGGTGACGACCCGGTTGCGGCCGAACTGACGGACCTGCTGCGGGCGGGACTCCACCAACGCCCCGGATTCACGCTCCGCGGCGGGACCAACGAGATCCTGCGCGGCGTGATCGCGCGAGCACTGGGGATGCGATGAGCGACGCCACCGATCAGCACACCGCGTCTGCGGACCCGGCCGATACGAACGCCGCGACCGCCGACCTCGACGTCGACGAGGACCTGCTCACGATGATGGGAGACGTCCTCGCCGCGCACAACGGCGCCGACGCGAAACCGGACCCGGCTGCGGTGTGGCAGAGCCTGGTCGAGGTGGGACTGGCCCGGCTCACCGCCCCCGAGGCCGGCGGCGGGAGCGGCGCCGGATGGGCGGAGGCGGCTGCTCTGCTCCGCATGTCCGCGGCCGCGGGGGTGGCCGTCCCCTACGCCGAGACCGACCTCGTCGTCGGGCCCCTTCGTCGCGCCGCAGCGCTCGACGACGCCACCACGACGACGGCGACCCTCGCGGTGATCGGCCCCGACGGCCTCGCGCGGCGCGTGGCCTGGGCGGGTGGCACCGACACGGTCCTGTTCGTCCGACGGGCCGGAGGGGACGACGACGAGGTGGGCGGGCACCCGGCCGGCGGGTACGAGCTCGCCGAGGTGCCGACAGGCCGAACCGGCGTCGCGGCCGTCCGCGGGGTGTCCGCGGTCCCGCTGGCCGACGTGAGCCCGCCGGAGGACGCGACGTGGACCGCGGTCGACACCGCCGCTGTCGAGGCCGCCGTCCTGCGGGGAGCACTGGCCAGGTCGGTGCAGTGCGTGGGTGCGGCCGAGGGGATGCTCGACTCGGCCGTCGCGCACACCACCCAGCGGAATCAGTTCGGCCGGCCACTGTCCCGGTTCCAGTCGGTGCAGAACCTCGTCGTCGACATCGCCGCGGAGACGGTTCTCGCGCGAGCGGCGGTCGACCAGGCCGTCGCGGACGCCCTCACCACCGACCTCGGCGGGCCGCTGTCCGGATTCCGGGTGGCCGCGGCGCGCAGCGTGGTCTCGCAGGCCCTGGCGGTGGCCGTCCGCAACGCCCACCAGGTCCACGGCGCGATGGGCACGACCCACGAGCACACCCTGCACCGCCTGACTCTGCCCGCCCTGCAGTGGCGCGGGGAGTTCGGCTCTGCCACGTTCTGGGAGTCCCTGCTCGCCGACGCGGCCGTGGACGGAGGGATGGACGGGGCGTGGCCGATGGTCGTCGAGGGCACCCCGATCGACGGTGCGGCGGTGGCGTGGCTCGACCGCGTGACCCGGGCGCACCCCGCGCCCTCGCGGGACCGCTGAGCCCCGGGCTGGGCCGCGCGCCACGGGCCGCGATCTCGGTACCCTCGACACCAGTACCGAGAAAGGTCGTGTCGTGGAATTCCTCCTCATCGCCGCAGTGATCGCGGTGGCCGTCGCTGTGGTCTCCCGCAGTCAGAACAAGGGCCAGACCCAGCTGGAGGCGCAGCACAATCACAACCTCGCGGACTACCGGGCCGAGGCGGCCCGGTGGGTCGAGCGTCTCGGGGGCCAGGTGTTCAACCTGGACGGCACCGACGAGGCGTCCAAGCAGGCCATGGCCGACGCGTCGGAGCGCTACACGGCGGCCGTGTCCGAGTTGGAGAACGCCCGCACCCCGGTGCAGGCGCAGCTGGCCAAGGACACCGCGCTGGAGGGGCTGTACTACGTGCGTGCCGCGCGCTCGGCGATGGGCCTGGACCCGGGCCCTGAGCTGCCCAAGACCCCCGGACAGGACCGCGCCGGCCGTGTGACGGAGGACCGCGAGGTCGACGTCGAGGGCCGGACCATGAAGGCCGCGACCGATCCGAGCGACGAGACCCCGCACTACTACCCGGGCGGTGTCGTGGCCGGTCGACCGGTCCCGGCCGGCTGGTACTCGGAGCCCTGGTGGGCGTCGGCCCTCACCACGGGCGTGTGGATGATGGGCTCGATGATGATGTTCAACATGATGTTCGCCGGCATGTCGGGCATCGGGTACTCCGGTGAGGACTTCGCGTCCGGGGTGGGCGAGGGCGGCGCCGACGTCAGTGACATGGGCGGCGGCGACGGCGGCGAGGGGTTCTTCGACGGCGGACTCATGGGTGGGGACGGCGGCGATGGCGGAGGCGACGGCGGAGGCTTCTTCGACGGCGGCCTGTTCGGCGGCGATGGCGGGGGAGACGGCGGCGGGGGCTTCTTCGACGGCGGCCTGTTCGGCGGCGACGGCGGCGGCTTCTTCGACTTCTGACCCGGCTGCGGTGCGCCCTGCCCGGCCGCGGTGCGCTGCGGCGGGTTCAGCAGCCGGCCAGGACCCGGTCCATCGCGTCGCGCTCGGCCTGCGTCACCCACAGTCCGTACCGGTCCTTGACCAGCACCTGGCGCGAGACGTACGAGCACCGGAACTCGCGACGCGGCGGGAGCCAGGTCGCGGTGTCGCCGTCGCCCTTCTGCTGATTCGCCCACCCGGCCACGGCCAGCAGGTTGAGCGGGTCGTTGGCGAAGTCACGCCGCTGCTCCTCGGTGAGCTGCTGTGCGCCCTTCTGCCACGCGTCCGACATCGCCACCACGTGGTCGATCTGAACCTCCGATGACGTGTCCTGCCCGCGGACGAAGTCAATCCGCTCCCCGGTGTACGGCCCTTCCAGGACGCCGGTGAGGACCACGCAGTCCCGCGTGCCGGGCCGGAAGGTGATGTCCCGGAGGTCGCGCTGGAGGATGTCGTTGCGGGTGTCGCAGCCGTTGCGGCCGAACTCCACGGACACGTCGTCGGTCCACGACTGCCCGAACAGGTCGCGGTCGTAGCCCGTCTTGGGCGCCCGGCCCTTGACCTCGAGCTGCGGCAGGGCCCCGCGGGCCGCCGCGACCAGGGGATCTCCGGGTGGGCCGGCGTCGGGGTCGACCGGGGGCGCGGGCTCGGCGGGGGGCGCCGGCTGCGCGTCGACGGGCGGGGGCTCCACCGGCGACGACGGCGAGGTGTTCCCCTCCGGGTCGACCGCCGACGTCGGGGGAGTGCCGACCGTGCCCGGGGCGCCGACCGTGCCCGGGGCGCCCTCCTCGGGTTCGGCGCACCAGCCGATCCCGGCCAGCACGGCCACCCCGAGGACGACGGCACCGATTGCACGAGGGGTTCCGGAACTCATGCGGGGCACCCTATCGAGGGCCTCCGACACCCCCGCCCGCGGCCGAGCATCGTCGCAGGCCGGAGCGCACCCACGGGCGCGACTGTGCCCATGATGGTCGTGGCGCCCGTACACCTGCATCGCAGCCGCTCCCCGGGGTGGCGTCTCGCACCCGCTTCGGGGCAGGCGAGACGCCATGTTGACGTGCGGCTGTCGCCCGGGCGTGCAGCCGCGCGAGCGAGACGCCAGGCGCGGGAGCGGATGCGTGGGGCGGGACCGGATGCGCGGCGATGCGGGTCTGCGGGGGCGCAGGCGTAGCGGCCATCGTTCCCGAGCGCCCTGACACTCAGGGGAGGGCACGTGCGCTCCCGCCGGGCCGACTAGCGTGGCCCGCGATGCCCCCCGCCACGTCCAGCCGCCGACCCACCCCGGGCACGCCCGACGACCGCACCCCGGGCACGCCCGACGTTCCCGCGCGGGCCCGGCCGACGGATCGCGGTCGGCTCGTCCTGGCGGCCTGCGCGCTGGTGGTGGCGGCCACGGCGGTGCGCACCTGGGTCGCCGCGGCGGGCTGGTTCTACTGGGACGATCTCCTCCTGCACGGCAGGGCGGCCGCGCAGGCGTTCCCGGATCCCGCGTTCCTGTTCGCGGACCACGACGGTCACCTCATGCCCGGCGCGATGGCCCTGACCTGGGTCGCGGCGCACGTCGCGCCGCTGGACTTCCGCGTGCCGCTGGTACAGATCGCGCTGCTCCAGCTGGTCGCGGGCGCCGCGCTCGCCCGGATGCTGTGGGTCCTGCTGGCCGGCCGGGCGATCCTGCTGGTCCCACTCGTGGCCACGCTCGCGATCCCGCTCGGCCTGCCGTCGGCCACGTGGTGGGCGGCCGCCCTCAACGCGCTGCCGCTCGCCGCCGCGATGGCGTGGACGGTGGCGTCGATAATCCTGCTCGCCCGCTCGGGTCGCCGACGCCATGCCGTGGGTGCCGCGGTGGCCACGGCTCTGGGGTTGCTGTTCGTCGAGAAGGCGCTCATCATCCCGGTGGTGGCCGCGGCGGTGCTGCTGGGGTCGTGGTGGACGGGCGGCGGAACACGCAGTGAGCTGCGGGCCCTGTGGCGTCGGACCCGCTGGGCCTGGTCGGCACTGGCCGCGATCGTCGTGGTGTGGGGGGCGGTGTTCCTCGTCGTCGTCGGCCGTCTCGGAGGAGGATCGTCGGGCGGGTTCCCGGCCGGGACCGAGGGCGGGGACGACACCGGCGGCACCGGCGCCGGGAGCCCGGGGCCCGGATTCGTCGACCTGGTGGACCACACCTACCGGCTGGCGGTGGTGCCGACGCTGGGCGGGGGACCGTGGAGCTGGGAGCGCTGGCACCCGGGACCCCCGATGGCAGACCCGTCGACGATGGCCGTCGTCGTGGGCGCCCTGGCGGTCGCGGCGGTCCTGGCGTGGTCCGTTTTCACCCGGCGGCGCACCGGTGCGATCTGGGTGGCCGCTGCGCTGTACCCGATGGTGACGGTGGTCCTGGTCGCGGTGGGGCGCACCGGCCCGGACACCGCGACGGAGATCGTGCAGACCCTCCGGTACCACTCCGAACTGCCGGTGGTGCTGGCTGCGGCCGCCGCTCTGGCGATCGCCGCACCGCGCCGGCAGGACGCCCGGCGCCGGCAGGACGCCCCGCGCCGGCAGGACGCCGCGCCCGGGGAGCGCGCCGCGCCCGAGGGGGACCCCGCCCCGCGGATCGGCCGCGCGGGGACCTGGTTGCCGATGGCGGGCGCGCTCGGCCTGGTCGCGCTGCTCGCCTCCTCCGCCGTCTCGACCGTCTCGTACCGCCAGGTGTGGTCGGAGCAGCCGTCCCGCGACTACACCGAGCCGCTGCTCGCGGCGCTGCGCGAGCGCACCGAGCCCCTGCTCGACAAGGAGGTCCCGCTCGAGGTGCTGCTCCCCCTGACGACGCCCGCCAACCGGCTGTCCGCGCTGCTCGCCGGGGTGCCGGGGGTCCCGGCGGTGGGGGCGTGGACCCGCGACCCGGTGGCGATCGACGCGCACGGGGCCCTGCATCCCGCTGACGTGGTCCCGGGCCGCACCATCCCGCAGGGGACGGTGCCCGGGTGCGGCCACCGGGTCGGTCCGGACGGCGCCCGGATCGCCCTGGACGGGCCGCTGATCGGGCGCGACTGGGTGGTGCGGCTCCACCTCCTCGCGGACGCGGACGGTCACGTGGCGGTCCGCCTCGACGACGGCGACGAGGTGACGGCTCCCGTCCAGGCCGGGCCGGGGACGGTGTACGTCCGCCTCGAGGGCGGGGGGACGGGCCTGACCGTCTCCCCGGGCGGGGGCGCCTCCCAGCTGTGCGTGGGCAGCGGACCGGTCGGCGTACTCGTGCCGCGCTGAGGTTCCACGGCCCGGTGGACCATAATGGGCGGGTCGGACGGCGGGCCCACGGACGCCGAGAGGGACACGGACACGGACAGGGCCAGAACACGGACAGGTCCAGGAACGGAGGCGGGTCATCGACATCGCGTTGGTCATGATGACCCTCACCGCGCTCCTGGTGGTGCCCGGCGCGATCGTGGGCGCCGCCGCGCAACTGCCCCTGCGTCTCGCGCTGGGCACGTCGATCCCGGTCTCGTTCGGGATCGCCGCGATCGCCGGTTACGTCTACGGCCGGGTCGGGGTGCCGTGGTCGCTCGGCGGGTACGTGGTCGCCACGGCCGCGACCGCCGCGGTGGTCGGCGTGGTGGGGCTGCTGATCACCGGGGCGACGTGGGTGTGGCGACGACGACGACGGAGTCGCGACGCCACGCCGGCGGACGGGCGACGCCGTCGCCGACTCCGCCGAACCGGCCGGGTCGGCCGACTCCGCCGGGTTCGCGGAACCGCCGGGGTCGAGCGCCCCGGCCGGGTGGACGGCCGGCCCGGGCGGCGCTCGTGGTGGTGGCTGTTGCCGGGCGCGGCCATCCTGGCGAGCGCCTGGCTGATCGGCCAGATGATCCTCACCGAACTCTCGGCGACCCCCGGCGGCACGGCGAACATCTTCCAGGGCTGGGACGCCCACTGGCACGCCAACTACATCCGCTTCATCCATGACCTCGGCGTGGCGTCGCCCGACCTCGCCGGGGAGCTGCGTTACCCGGAGAACGGCGCGACGCTCTACTACCCGAGCACGTGGCACTCGATCGCCGCCCTGGTCATGGGCCTGCGCGGGATCGGCGCCGTCGAGACGTACAACCTCGTGCAGATCGGCAGCGTCGCGCTCGTGTTCCCGCTGGGCGTGGCGGCGTTGGCGTGGCTGATCACCCACCGCCGGTTCTCCCGGCCCGTGGTGGCCACCTCGGCGGCCGTGGCCGCGATGGCCACGCCGCTGTTCCCGGGGCTGCCTTTCGTCGAGGTGATGGTGGCCGCCACCCCGTCGGCCGTGGCCAACGGCATGGCCGGCCTGGGGGCCGCGGTCGTGGTGGCGGCCCTGGCCGATCGGCGGCTCATCCCCGCCGCCGCGCTCGGGCTGGTCGGCATCGGCGGCGTCCACCCCTCGGCCATGGTCACCGCGGCCGTGTTCGTGCTGTTCTGGTGGCTGTTCGACGGGCTGTGGCGGCCGGTCCGCGGCCGCGTGCGCGACTTCGTGGTGTTGGCCGGTATCGGGCTGGCCGGGGTGCTCACCTTGTTGCCGCAGGTGCTCACGGTGTCCGAGGAGGCCGACGACATCTCGGCCTTCGAGTTCCAGATCGACGCCGACCGCGCCGCCACCTGGGGCAAGGCGGTAGCCCTGCAGGTGCGCCACGTGGAGGACTGGGGCGTGCGGTGGGTGCTGTTGTCCCTGGCCGCGCTGGGCCTGGTGGTGATGCTGCGCCGCAAGGTGTTCTGGCCGCTGCTGCTGTGGGGCGGGCTGCTGGTGGTGTGCGTCAACTCGATGAGCGTGTTCGGCAACTGGACCGGCGGTGTGCTCCGCGGGATCGGCAGCATCTACTACAACGACCCCCGCCGGATCGGGGTGGTGCTGGCCGTGGTCGTGGCCGCGGCGGTGGGTGTGGGCGTCGGGGCGACCGTCCAGGCGCTGGCGGGATGGTTGGGCAGGCTGGTCGATCCCCTCACCGACCCGGACGGTGGCGGCGTCCGGCTCGCCCGGGCGGCCGTGGCATTGGCGGCCCTGGTCGGGGTGGGGTCCTGGGTGGTGCAGGCCTCGCCCGAGTACGCGGTCGCGGCCGGGGTGAACCAGCGGTGGAACCGCATGGTCGACGAGCACGACCTGCGCGCCTTCCGCTGGTTGTCCGAGCAGCCGCAGGCCTACTCGGGTCTCATCTACACCAATCCCGACGAGGGCTCGGGCTGGATGTACGCCACCGACGGGTTGCCCTCGACCTCGCGGCACTACCTGCAACCCGGCGCCACGGCCCCGCTGACCACCTATCTGTTCTCCCGGATGGATGAGGCCGGGGTGAACCCCCGCGTCGACCGGGCGTTGGGGGAGCTCGGTGTGACGTACGTGTACGTGAGCCCGCCCAACTACTGGGGGTTCCAGAAGCCCAACGAGCACCTGTTGCGCCTCGACGGCACGCCCGGCCTGGTCAAGGTGTACGCCGAGTCGCAGGTGCGGATCTACGCGGTGCGGGACGCGTTCACCGACGCCGAACTGGCGCAGATGGTGGAGGACTCCCCGTTCCCGCCCGAGCGGCGGTCCCCGCTCACCCGGGCGACCGGGACATACGGGCCGGAGTGACCTCGCTACCGGTCCCACGGTCGTATCCTGTGCACGGGCCTGAAGGTGAGGGAGCCGCGGCGGTGTCGTCGCAGACGAGGGGAGGGCATCACATGCGCGCGTTGGTGACGGGAGGGGCCGGGTTCATCGGGTCGACCCTGGTGGACAGGCTGCTCGGTGAGGGCCATGACGTGACCGTGGTGGACAACCTGTCCCGGGGGCGGCTCGAGAACCTGGCGGCGGCCCGTGAGGCCGGTGACCGGTTCGAGTTCCGGGAGCTGGACCTGACCGACCCCGCCATCGAGGACGTGGTGGCCGCCGCCCGGCCGGAGGTCATCTTCCACCTGGCCGCGCAGATCGACGTGCGCCTGTCGGTGGAGGATCCGGTCCACGACGCCGAGGTCAACGTCGTCGGCACCGTCCGGCTGGCCGAGGCGGCCCGCAAGGTCGGGGTGCGCAGGATCGTCTTCACCTCCTCAGGCGGGTCCATCTACGGGCCCGTGACCGAGCTGCCCGTCGCCGAGACCCGACCGGTGGACCCGCTGAGCCCGTACGCCGCCGGCAAGGTGGCCGGTGAGATCTACCTGGAGATGTTCTCGCGCCTGTACGGGATCGAGTGGGCGGGCGTGGCGCCGGCGAACGTGTACGGGCCGCGGCAGGACCCGCACGGCGAGGCCGGGGTGGTGGCGATCTTCTCCCAGCGGCTGCTGGCCGGTCAGCCCACGCGCGTGTTCGGCGACGGCGGCAACACGCGCGACTATGTGTTCGTCGACGACGTGGTGGATGCCTTCGTCCGCGCCGCCGAGGTCCCGGCCGCGGCGGGGCTGCGCTTCAACGTGGGCACCGGCGTGGAGACCACAGACCGTGGGCTGCACACCCTGGTCGCCGAGGCCGCGGGGGCCGCTGATGATCCCGAGTACGCCCCCGCCCGCCTGGGGGATGTCGCCCGCTCGGCCCTCGATGCCGAGCGCGCTGCCGAGGTACTCGGCTGGACGCCGCGGGTGACGATCCGCGAGGGCGTCGCCCGGACGGTCGACTACTTCCGCGACTGACGTCCTTCCGCGACTGATGCGCTAGTTCTCGCCGGCCTCGGCGCGCGCGTCGCCGTCGGCGCGAGCAGTTCCGTCCTCACCCGCGTCGCCCTCCGCCTCGGCGGCGCCGGCGGCCCCGACCGCGTCGGCGCCCACGGCCGCGGCGCCGACGGCGTCCGGTTGCGGGGCGAAGTTGGGCCGGGGCAGGAACGGGCGGAGCAGGTCCGGGAATCCGGGCGCGGGCCGGGCACCGTCGGGCGCGGTGACCTCGAGTTCTCCCTCGCCCTGACCGGCGTCGTCCGCGCCGTCCGTGGCGTCACCCGCGGTGCCGCCCTCGGCTCCGCCACCGGCGACACCGTCGCCTTCCGCGGGAGCCACCGGAGCCGCCGGCGCAGCGGGCACCACCGGGGCGGGGGCCGCGGGCGCGACCGGGACGACCGGCGCCTGACGGACCGGCTGGACGGCGGCGGCCCGCGGCACCGGGGCCACGGTCGGCACACTGGTCACGGGGGCCACCGGGGCGACCGCCTGCTCGGCCCGGTCGTCGGCGGGCTTGGTCTCGGTGCTCGACTCGGTCGACTCCTCGCTAGTGCTGGTGAGTTCCTCGGTGCTCGACTCGGTGCTGGCGTCCGAGGTGGTGCTCGCGATCGGCTCGGCGGTGGGCCCGGTGGTCTGCGCGGATTCGACCTGCGCGCGGGCCCGCTCGACGGCCTCGGCGCTGCGGTGCGAGTCGTACCAGAGGCCGGCGGAGATCAGCCCGACCGACAGGACGCCCAGGGCGCCCATCCCCACGGTGGTGAGGGACGGTGGGGTGAACCGGGTGTCGAGCGAAGCCATGGGCTCTAGTATCAGACAGCGTCCGTGGGAACGCCAACCTCTTCCCTCGCCGCGCGCGTCGCCGGTGGAACCGTCGTCAGTCGCTCGGGTCCCTCCCAGAGCACGGTCGCCTCGCCGTAGGGGTCCTGATCGCGACGGAGCAACAGGCCCACGGTATGTCGGCGCAGGACGGGCAGGACGCGCCCCTCCTCGCCGCGGTCCACGCGGGTGTGGCGCGCCCGGATCCGCCGTTCCCGCCACAGGGGCACTTGCCCGCCGAGCATCACGGCGAGCATCGCCCGGAACGCCCCGCAGTCCCGGTCGAACACGCCGCCGTGACCGCGTGTGCCGTAGACGGGCGTGCCGTCGGCGAAGTAGCCGGTGTCGAGTCGGACGGCGCCGCCGCCCAGGTCGGAGTGCGACCAGCGCTGTCGCAGGCCGAACCGGATCTGCAGCAGTTCCACGGGGTCTCCGGGTGCGGTGAGGGAGTACCTGCGCACCGGTCCGGGGGCGCGCCAGTCCGACGGCCCGGCGACGCCCACCCCGAGATCGGGCGACTCGGCGTAGATCACCCGGTCGGCGCGCAGGCCGAGCCGTTCGGCGGTGCCCACGATCCGCCCGCCGTACGAGTGCCCCACCACGGTCAGCGCCGCGCCGGGGCACTCGATCTCCATGACCCTGTCCACCTCGCGACAGAAGCGGACCAGGCGCGGCGCCATGGCGTCGGCGAACCGGGGATCGCCGGCATCGGCCATGATGTCTTGCGGGAACTCGCCGTCGAGGAACGTCACCACGGCCAGTCGCCCGCCGCCCGCCTCGACGAGGTCCACCGCGACGTCGGTGTTGACGTGGGACATGTCCAGGTTGGTGCCGGTGCCGGGCACGTACACCGCCACCGCCTCGGTCTCCGGGCCGAGCTCGCCCACCCCCTCGATCATCCGCCCACCGCGGCGCGGTGAGAACGCCGGGAAGGAACGACGACGACGAGCATCACGCCGCGCCATCGTCTCCAGACGCCCGATGCGCGGACTCCACGGCGTACCCGCCAGCTGTTCGCGGTGGAGCGCGGCGCGCACGGCCACCGCGTTGGCGCGGGCCCGCACCGGCCAGGGCACGCCGTACGTCCCGCCCACGGCCTTCGGCTCGGCCAGCGCGAGGAGTCGCCGGTCGGCGACGGGCATGTGCTCGACCGTCGCGTACACATCGGACGGGTCGGCAGGTTCGGGTCCGGCCGAGCCCGGTCCCCAGGCCGCGACCGTGGCGGCGGTGTCGAGCCCGCGGGATCCGCCCGGCCCGCCCGCGACGTCCGGCCCACCCGCGACGTCCGGCCCACCCGCCGCGACCCCGGCGAGCCTGGCCAGGTCGGCCAACGCGTTGTCCACCGCCCGGTCCAGCGTCGCCCTCAGGGCCGCGCGCCCGGGCTCGGGAAGCGGGTCCGGCCCGTCGAGGTCGTCCCAGGAGTCCTCGGCGAGCTCGACCAGCCGGTACACGCCCGCCAGGATCTCGGTCAGGCCGCGGGCCTCGCCGCCGACGGCGTCGGCCAGCGCGTCCAGGGCGGGGGAGCGGGTCGTGGAGGTGAGGAGCGCGTCGCGCGCGGTCGCCAGGGCATCCCGCGCCGAGACGAGGCCGGCGGCCAGGTCGAGTAACCGGATCACCCGGGCCGGCGGCGGGGTCTCCGGCAGTGCGCCGGTCACCGCGGCCGCCGGAACGGCTGGGTGTCGGCGACGGCCCGGGCCGCGTCCCGGACAGCCGCCTCGGACAGCGTGCCCTCCGCGAAACCGTCGGTCAGCTCGAGCAGGCGCGCGATCCGATCGGAGGCGGGGCGAAGGAGGGCGCGGACCTCGTCGTCGTCGTCGATCCTTGAGACCCCGCGCGCCCCGGCGACCCCACCGGCGGCGTCACCCACCCTGCCCGTTCCGGGGTCGTCTCCGGCATGGAGGACCGCGTCGAGTCGTCCGCGCGCCACCCCGAGGCGGCGTCGCAGGCGCGCGGCCTCGCCGCGGACGTCCTCGTTCGCGCCCTCGTCCACGGCTGCGGTCAGGACCGCATCGGGTCGTCGTCGTCCGGGGCCGGCTTCATGACCACTGCGTCGACCTTGTCATCGGGCCGCACTGCGCTGCGTAACGCGATCGTCCGCGCCAGGCGCGAGTACCGCAGTTCCTGCTCGCGGAAACGAACGTAGGTGGACACCGTCACGAACGCGAAGCCCATGACCAGCGCGTACAGCACCAGGTCGGTGCCGCGCTGGACCCCGAGCGCGTTGGCGACCACGGTGAGGTCGTCGGGCCGGATCACGGCGTAGACCATGAACACGACGAACAGCACGAACCCGATCTTCACCCCGGCCTTCGCACGCGCCTTGCGGCGGTTGGCCAGGAAGAACACGACCAGCGCGGCGCCGGCCAGCAGGAGCAGGACCTTGATCATCGGGGCAGCCTCTTTCCCACGAACCCGTCGGAGAGGATGTTGATGCCGTTGAGCAGCGACTGGCCCTTGGACATCGAGTACTCGGTGTAGAGGATGTCGACCGGCTGCTCGGCCACCCGCCAGCCGCGGCTGTCCATGAGCTCCACGAACTCGCTGGCGTGGCTCATCCCGTTCATCCGGAGGTTGAGGTCCTCCGCGACGCGACGGTTGAACACGCGCAGACCGTTGTGGGCGTCGGTCAGACCCAGCCGCCGGGTGCGCGGACTCAGCAGCACCACGGTCCGCAACACGAGGCGCTTGATCAGCGGCACCTGGTCGTCGTCGCGGCGGGGGCGACCGAAACGCGTGCCCACCACGATGTCCACCGGCTCGGAGCGCACCCGCTCCACCATGGCCAGCACGTCCTTGACCTGGTGCTGCCCGTCGGCGTCGAAGGTGACGAAGTAGCGGGCCCCCGGCTGGGCGCGGGCGTACTCCACACCGGTCTGGATGGCCGCGCCCTGGCCCAGGTTCACCGGGTGGCGGACCAGGTGCGCACCCGCGCGGTGGATCGCCGTCGCCGAGTTGTCCGCCGAACCGTCGTCCACCGCCACGATGTTGGGGAACGTCCCACGCGCCGAACGGAGCACCTCCTCGATCACGGTGCCCTCGTTGAAGCAGGGGACGATCAGCCACACGTCGTGGTTACCGACGGTCGAATCACCGCCCGCCACACCCGGCCCCGTATCCCGCACACTGTCACTGCTCATCGGAGGTCGATACTATGCGACCGGACGGACAATCCGGTGACGAGAAGGACGGCGGTTCCCCTGATGGCCATCGACGTGATGCTCCCCTACTACGGGGACGTCGACCACTTCAAGAAGGCCGTGGACAGTGTCCTGGCGCAGAGCTACCGCGATTTCCGGTTGGTCGTGGTGGACGACGGCTACCCGGATCCGGAGCCGGCCCGCTACATGGGCGAGATCACCGCGCGCGACGAGCGGGTGACCTACGAGAAGAACGAGACCAACCTCGGCGCGAACGGCAACTACCGCAAATGCGTGGACATGGTCACCGCGCCGACCGTGGTGATCATGGGCGCCGACGACATCATGCTGCCCAACTACCTGCAGGTCGTGGCCGACGGGTTCGCCGCCGTGCCGGACGCCGCCGTGATGGAGGTGGGGGTCAGCGTCATCGACGAGCACGGCGCGCCCGTCCGGGGGCTGTCCGACTCGGTGAAGGCGTTCACCCAGCCCAAGGCGCAGGGCCGCACCGTGCTGCACGGCGAGAAGCTCATGACCTCGCTCATGCACGGCAACTGGACCTACTTCCCGTCGCTGGCGTGGAACTCCGAGTGGGTCAAGCGGATCGGGTTCCGTGAGGGTCTGGACGTGGTGCAGGACCTCGCGCTGCTGGTTGACGTCATCACCGGGGGCGGCCACATGATCTACGACCCCACGCTGGCGTTCCTCTACCGCCGGCACTCGGCGTCGGACTCGTCGGTCCGCGCCCTCGACGGTCGGCGGTTCGACGAGGAGGCCCGCTTCTTCGCCGGTGAGGCCGACGCGTTCGCCGCCCGCGGCTGGAAGAGCGCCGAGCGGGCCGCGCGCCTGCACGTCACCTCGCGGCTCAACGCGCTGTCGCTGATCCCGACCGCGGCCAGGGCCGGCAAGCTGACCGAGGGCGGCAAGAAGCTGCTCGGGCACACGTTCCGCAAGTTCTGACACACGGGTGATCCCCGAGACGTGGATCCCGCACCGTCGCGACGACGGCGAGGTGGTCGGCTGGATCGACATGACGGTCGCCGAGCCGGCGCTCGTGCCGATCGACAGGCTGGGCCGGCCGATGGGCCCGGTCGACGACTGGCACGAGGCGGAGGCCGCGCTCGAGCGGGTCGGCCTCCGCTTCCTCATGGACCGCTACCTCGTCGATGAGGACGGGCGTGACACCGAGGTCCGCATCGCCCACGTCTACGACGACCGCATCGTGCTGACCACCGTGCTCACCGACGCGGTGGAGGACGTGGGCCGCGAGATCGTCGTGCCGTTCCCGGCGCAGGCATCGCTGCGGAGGGCATAGCGGGTCTCTTTTGCCGGGGCCCGGGTGGGCCCGTGCTCCCCGGCGCGCCCGCCGGGGCCTCAGCGTTGCACGATCACCATCCGTTCCCCGACTTCGCGGACGTCGAAGCGGGCGGGATCGTCGAACTGCCGCGGCCGGAAGACGATCTCCTCGCGCGCGTTGTTCTGGACCCGGGGCATCTGGTTGACGATCGCGGGGAAAACCCAGCGGCGGGACCCCTCGCGGGTGAGGACCAGAACGTCGGGGCTGCGGAACTCGCTCCCCTCAAGTGCGGCGGTCAGCTCTTCGGGGGTCTCGGTGTCCGCCCAGCTCCGGATCTCGTCGAGGCGCTCCTCGTACCGGCCGGCCGGCGTGGCGTACGCCTGGGCCGGCGCCTGGAACGAGAAGTACGGCCGGTAGGCGTAGAGGGTCGGATCCGAGGTCAGCAGGACGAGGTCCGAGGGTGCCCGGTCGCCGGTCATGTCGTCCACTGCGTCCAGCACGTCGCGGGGCACCGCGGGGAACCCGCGGGCTTCGGCGGCGAACTCCGCATCCTCCCCGGAGACGTGCTGCACCATCTGGACGGCAGCGAGGCCCGCGACCACCACCGCCGCGGCGGTGACGCGGCCACGGGACCGGTCGGGAGAGGTCCGCACGGCCCACCGGGCCAGCGTCAGCGCGCCGACCACGCCCGCCAGGGCGAGGACGAGGGTGATGATCGGGATCATCCGGAACGGCAGCAGCGTGCTGCCGGTGACCGCCCGCAGCCCCGAGAGCACGTACCACCCGAGGACGGTCACGGCCGTGAGGCCCAGGGCCTGTGCGAGGACGAGCCGTCGATCGGCCGGGGGGAGAGGGCCGTCGGCGTCGGTGTCGGCGACGTGGTCCGTGTCGTGCTCGGTGCCGATCCGCGTTCGCCACGTCGCCGCCGCGCGCTCGGAGGCCCGGCCGGCTCCGTCGGGCCAGACGGTGACGACCAGCCACACCACGCCGATCAGGCACAGTAGCCCGACGGCGGACACCTCGAGCATCGGCAGCGGCCACCGCGAGGCGATCTCGGGCGCGAAGTCGTTGGCCACCGAGGGTTCGGTGTCCGCGCCGCCGAGAGCGGCCAGCAGGAATCGGTGCCAGAACAACAGTGCGATCGCCGCGGAGATCGCCGCCATGGCGGCCAGGCGGCCGAGCAGGGCGAGGACCACCGCACGATCGGTGCGGTATCGCCAGGAATGGATGACGACGACGAGGCACACCAGCAGCGCCGCGACACCCGCGATGAGGGTGTAACCCAGCGCAGCCCAGCCGAGGTAGAGGCCGATCGTCGCGACCAGCGGCCACGTGGGTCCGCGGCTCGTCCGGGATCCGGCTGCGGCGGCCACCCGTGCGGAGAGCAGGAACGTCGCCACGACGACCTGCGGGAGCAGGCAGATGAGGATCCACGAGTAGGGCTCGTAGGCGTTGGTGTGCCCGCCGATGACCGAGGTGACGAGACCGAACACGACGGCAAGCCGCGCGGGGACGAGCCACCGCCAGGCCGCGAACGCGATCGCGCCGGCGATGGCCATGGTGACGATGGCGTACGGCTTGTAGAACTCCCAGCCGTCGATGCCCGTGATCCGGGACAGCTGCCCGCCCACCCAGAACCACTGCGGCGGATAGAAGGGCGCGGCGTCGGCGTAGAAGGGGTCGGCGAGGGCGGGGGAGTCGGCGAAGCGGGTGACGTAGGCGACGCGGTTGAGCTGGTCGCCGCCGAGGCCGAACAGGTAGTGCGGCGTGCCGTTCAGCAGCAGTCCGAGGTGGGAGGAGGCCAGGAAGGCCGGCCCGGCGGTTCCGAGCAGCCACAGGGCCCGGCCGCCAGTGGCCTTGCGCAGCAACAGCCACCCGGCGAGGATGACGACCCCCGCGGCGAGGGTCGCGCCGAAGGTCTCAGGCAGCCAGCTGGGTTCGACGAACGGCAGCGCGTCGACTCCCGTGAACGTGAGGGCACCGACCACGGCCGCGACCAGGAGGGCGGCGAGGAGTTCGCCGCCCCGGCGGGCGAGCAGACGGACGTCGGTCATGCGTCGGTTTCCGGGTGGCGCGCGGTCACGGCCACGCCGGTGACGTGGACCGCCACCCCGATGCCGGGGCCCGCGAGGAGCGCGATCGCGGCGCGCACGTCGAGCGGTCCGGGGACGGCGACGAGGAGGGCCGCCGCGGCGACGACCGCGACCCACCACCCGGCGTTGTAGAGCAGGTGGCGGTCGAAGGCCAGCGCCGCGTTGCCCGTCACCATCAGGGCGGCGGTGCCCACCGACGCGGCGGTCAGGGCGGCCAGCACCGCACCGGGCAGTTCGAAGTCGCCGCCGAACAACACGCGGATCAGCCACGGGCCGACCAGCCACGCGGCCCCCGCTCCCACGATCCCCACCGCCGTCACCAGGCCGAGGGGGGCGGCCAGCGACCGCGGTCCGCGGGCGCGGCGCTGGACGAAGTAGACAATGATCGCGCTCTGGAAACTGGTGAGCGGCACGAGCAACGGCGCGCGGGTCAGGGTGATGGCGAGGATCACCGCGCCGACGAGCGGAGCCGGATCGTCCGCGCGGACGGTGGCGGTGACGAACAGCGGGAACCCGGTCACCAGGGCCGAGGTGCCGGCGGAGGCGAGCATGGCTGCGCCGGTGTTGCGCCAGAAGCGCCGGCGACCGGCGTCGACCGCGGAGGCCAGGGCGTCGCGCGTGGCGGGGGACAGGGCGATGAGCAGCGCCCACGTGACGGCGCCGGCGACCGTGGCCACGGCGAATCCGAGACCGGCGTCGCCGAGCCACCACGCGACGCCCGCCACGGCCAGGCGCAGCGCCGCGTCGACGGTGAGCAGGACCGCGTACAGGCCCCAGCGTTCGGTTCCCGACAGAGCGCCCGCGGTGGCGGCCTGGAGGGTGAAGCCGAGGATGCCGAACGCCATGACGGCGACGCCGACGCCGGAGAACGTGGGCAGGCCCAGCGCGGGCCAGGCCGGCGCGCTCACGGCCACCGCGGCCGCGAGGACCAGGCCCAGCGTGAGCCCGGCCGGCAGCAACCGGACGGCCGACCGCGGCGGCCGCGCGCCGACGGTGCCGGTTCCGCTCTCGGCCCGGGCCCGGGCCCCGGTCCCGGTCCCGCCGCCGGGAGCCGGGGTTTCGCCCACGCGGGCCGAGCGGACGGCGCGGGTGACCTCCTGCATCAGCCCGTTGGCGACGCCGCCGAGGGCGAAGAACGCTCCCCAGTAGGTGGCGAACAGTGGATAGTCGGCCGGGCCGAGTGCGCGGCCGGCGACGAGCATCACCAGGTACCCGGAGGCCGCGGCGAACAGGGTCGCCAGCGTCAGTGCCCGCATCCCGCCCGCGGCCGACCGGCCGGTGGTGGGTGTCGGCTCAGTGGCTGCCGGTGTCGTCATCGGGCATACCGAGGGTCGGCGGCAGGGGCTCGGAGAACAGCCAGGCGTTCCACAGCGGCCGCAGGTCGACGGGGGAGTGGTCGGCGGCCATGTGGAGGAAGTCGTCGGTGGTGACGGTCCTGCCGGAGTACGTCGCGACCCACGTGCGGAGGAGATCGAAGAAGCGGTCGTCGCCGATCGTCAGGCGCAGGGCGTGCAGGGTCAGGGCGCCGCGCTTGTAGACACGGTCGTCGAACATGTCCTCGGGTCCGGGGTCGGACAGGAGGAGGTCCTGCGGGGAATTCTGCAGCTTGGAGTAATAGCGCAGGGCGTGACTGCCGGCGTCGGCGCCGCCGGAGAACTCGGTCCACAGCCACTCGGCGTAGCAGGCGAACCCCTCGTGCAGCCAGATGTGCTTCCACTCGGCGATGGTGACGGCGTTGCCGAACCACTGGTGGGCCAGCTCGTGCGCGATGAGTCGCTCGTCCGAGTCCGGCCGGCCCGCGGCCTCACACGTGTTGCGTCCGAACGTCGACATGCCCATCGCCTCTAGCGGGATCTCGAGTTCGTCGTCGGTCACCACGACCTTGTAGCTGTCGAACGGGTACGGGCCGAAGAGATCGGAGAACACGGTGATCATCTCGAGTTGCCGGGCGAAGGCCTGCCGGAATCCCCGCTTGAGGTCGGCGGGGACGAAGGCGTGGAACGGCACCGGCCCGTCGGTGGCCTCGAGGTGGTCGTACTGACCGAGGTTGACGGTGACCAGGTAGGTCGAGGTGGGGTGCGGGAGGTCGAAGTCCCAGGCGGTCGTGCTGCCACTGCGCTTCTTGCCGACCAGCGTGCCGGTGACGACGGCGCGGTACGGCGAGTCGGTGGTGAGCCGGATGCGGAACGGGGCCTTCGCCGAGGGGTGGTCGTCGCAGGGGAACCAGCTGGCGGCGCCGTTGGGCTGGCCCGCGACGAGGACCCCGTCGGTCAGTTCCTCCCAGCCCACCTCGCCCCACGGCCCACGGATCGGCTTCGGGTTGCCGGAGTAGCGGATGGTCAGGGTGAACGCGGATCCCACGGCGAGTGGTTCGGCGGGGGTGATCGAGAGCTTGCCGCGGGGCCGGGTGTAGCGGGCGACGCGGCCGCCGTCGAGGAGGACCTTGGACACGGTCAGGTGCGGGGAGAGGTCGAGCCGGATCGTCTCCAGCGGCTCGGTGGCGGTCGCGTTGATCACCGCCTCGCCACGGAGGTTGTTGGGGCTCACCTTGTAGCTCAGGTCCAGCTCGTAGCGCGTGACGCGATATCCGTGGTTGCCCGCGCCGGGCAGGTAGGGGTCGACCGGGTCGGCGCCCGACGGCGTGCGTGGGGACGCGATCCTGGCGACGAGGTCTGACTTCACTGCCTTCAATTCCATGACCTGCGCGAGTCTAGAGGACCCGGGGCGGGCGGCACCCGTCTCGACGCGAGACGTGGCCGATCCCGAGAAAGTAGTTGCCAAACTGGAAAGTACTTGTCTAGTCTCAATATCACTCCGCGGCGGAAACTCCCCCGGGCACCGACGGAAGGCAGACCCATGGACCCGCAGAATTCCAGCACCGGCGAGGTCGATCGAGCGGAGGCCGCCCGCATGCTCGCCGAGGCCGAGGGGCGCCCACCGGTCAGCTCCCGGCACGACGCCCGCCTGTTCGCCGCGTTCGCCGCGGCCATCTCGCTTCTGATGGGGATCGGGACAGTCGCGATCATGTTCTCCAACTGGGCGCTCGTGCCGTACGTGCTGTTGCTCTTCGTGGCGATCTTCTGGCAGCGACGCGCGATCAAGGCGGGCCCCCGCGGATCGGGACGGACCTACACGTGGGGCGTCGCGGGATCGGGGGTGATGATCCTCGTCGTCGTCACCGGCCTCAACGTCATCCGCACCACGATCGGGCTCACCGCCTGGTGGTACCTCCTCGGGGTTCTGTTCGTCGCCCTGCCCGGCCTGGTGGCCGCCGCGATCATCGACCGGCGGGGACCCGAGCGGTGAGCGGAGAGAAGTTGAGCGGCGAGAAGATGAGCAGTGAGGCGACGGGCGGCGAGACGACGACGAGCACCCCGGCTGCATCGGGGGGCCCCGCCCCGGGGGCGGGCGGCGGATCGGGAGGGCACGCTCGCCACCGGTTGGACGAGGTCATCCACGCGCCCGTCCGCTTCTCCATCGTCGCGGCCCTGGCCGGCGTCGACTACGCGGATTTCGCCACCATCCGCGACGCGGTCGAGGTCACCGACTCGACACTGTCCAAGCAGGCATCGGTGCTGGAGAAAGCCGGATACGTCAAGGTCAGCAAGGGGTACGTCGGCAAACGGCCGCGGACGTGGTTGTCGCTCACCCGCGACGGACGCAGGGCCTACGCGTCCCACCTGGCGGCGCTGCGAGCCATCGCCGGCGGCTGACCCGCCTACCGGCTCAGCCCCGCCAGGGCGCGATCGGATTGCCCTGCCAGCGGGTGCCGGGCGGGATGCGGTCACCGCGCATCACCAGCGAGGCCGGGCCGACGGTCGAGCCGTCGCCGATCGACGACGCCGGCAGCGCGACGCAGTGGCACCCCAGCGTGGCGCCGGCCTCGATCGTCACCCGGTCGATCTGCATGATGCGGTCGTGAAACAGGTGGGTCTGGACCACGCAGCCGCGGTTGATGGTGGCGCCGTCGCCGAGGGAGACCAGGTCCGCCTCGGGCAGCCAGTACGACTCGCACCACACGCCTCGGCCGATCCGTGAGCCCAGCAGGCGCAGCATCGCGTTCATCACCGGGGTGCCCGACGCGGGCCGGGCCATCCACGGCGCGGCGAGCAACTCGATGAACGAGTCGGCGACCTCGTTGCGCCACACGAACGACGACCACAGCGGCTGCTCGCCCGCGCGGATCCGGCCCACGAGGATCCACTTGGCCAGGGCGGCGACCACCAGGGCGACCAGGCCGGCGTACGCCAGGATCAGCCCGGAGGTCAGTGCCGCCACGCCGAAGCCCCACTCCAGGTGGATCTCCTGCATCACCACCAGGACGCTCACCAGCAGCAGGAACGACATCCAGACGGGGACCAGTCGCAGGGTCTCCCACGCCGCCCGGGCGACCTTGAGGCGTCGCGGCGGCTGGTAGGTGCGGACGTCGTCGGTGTCGGCGACGGCGCGAGGGAGTTTCTGCGGCGGCGACCCCAGCCACGAGGTGCCCTTCTTGGCCTTCTGCGGGGCGGACGAGAGCACGGCGACCAGGCCGCGCGCGGGCACCTTCCGCCCGGCGGAGGCGATCCCGGAGTTGCCGAGGAAGGCGCGCTTGCCGACCTGGGCGTGCTCCAGACGCATCCATCCGGAGCCCAGTTCGTACGGCGCGACCATGGTGTCGTCGGCGAGGAACGCCCCGTCGCGGACGGTGGTGAGGGCGGGGATGAGCAGCACGGTCGAGGCCTCGACGTCCTTGCCGATCCTGGCTCCCAGCATGCGCAGCCAGACCGGGGTGAGCATGGACGCGTAGAGCGGGTAGAGCCAGTTCCGGGCGGCGTCCATGAGGCGCTCGCTGCACCAGGCCTGCCAGGCGATCCGCGAGTGGACCGGGTGGAAGCCCGGGTCCAGGCCGATCGACAGCAGCCGGACCGCCCCGAGGGTGGCCACGGCGAAGAGTGCGAGCGCGAGGAGGGTGGCGGGGACCGACCACAGAGCGGCGAGCAGGGCCATCTCGCCCGGGCCGCCCGCGCCGCGGGCTCCCCAGGCCACCAGCGCGAGGCCCGCGAGCAGGGCCGCCAGCGGCATCGCACCGAGCGCGACGGCGGAGAACTGGTAGACCAGGCTCCAGGCCCGGTTGTGGGGCGCGGGCTCGGCCGGCCAACTCGATCCACGCTTGCCGCGCTTGAGCGCGGGGGAGCCGGCGTAGCGCTTACCGGCCTTGACCGTGTCGACCACTGCGGACCCGATCTCCACGTGGGCCCCGCGGCCCACCACGGCGCCGGGCAGCAGGGTGGACCGGGCACCCACCACCGCGTTCTCGCCGATCTCCACGGAGCCCACGTGCACGAGGTCGCCGTCGATCCAGTACCCGGCCAGGTCCACCTCGGGTTCGATCGAGGCCCCGTCGCCCACCCGGAGCAGGCCGGTGACCGGCGGGAGGGTGTGCATGTCCACACCGTGTCCGATCTGCGCCCCCAGCAACCGGGCGAAGGGGGTGAGCCACCCGGCACCCTCGAGGTTGGCGACCCCGGAGACCTCGACCAACCGCTCGGCGGCCCAGATCCGCAGGTGCACCGACCCCGCCCGTGGGTACGTCCCCGGCGCCACGCCGGCGGTGAGCACCCGGCACAGGCCGGCGGTGACCAGCATGCGGCCGGCGGGCAGCAGGAGCAGAGCCACCATGATCCCGAGCACCCACCACGACACCGGCCGCGCCCAGGGCAGCCCGAGGCCGACGGCGACGTTGTTGGCGATACCCACCCAGGTGAGCCACTGCAAGCCGGTCAGGGTGAGCAGCGGGATCGTGGCGAGCATCTGCAGGAGCTGCGCGCCGCGGCCGACGGGTCGGACGTGTCGCGGTTCGACCTCGGCCTCGGGCTCGAGCTCGTCCAGGAACCCGGCGAAGTCGCCCAGGCGTGAGCGGTCGTAGATGTCGCCGACGGTTACCGCGGGGAAGCGCTCCCGGACGCGGGCCACCACGTGCGCGGCGGCGAGCGAGCCGCCCCCGAGGGCGAAGAAGTCCTCGTCGACCCCGGAGACGTCGGCTCCGAGGGCGGCCGACCACAGTTCGGCGACCCACGCCTCGATACCGTCGAGTTCGGACTCGGCGGCCGACGTCTGGGCCAGCGGCCACGGCAGGGCGGCGCGGTCGACCTTGCCGGAGGTGCGGGTCGGCAGCTCGTCGACCAGGGCCAGGCGCGGGACCACGCCGGCGGGCAGGTGCTCGCGCAGGCGCCCGGCCGCGTCGGCGAGGTCGAAGCGGCCGGGGTCCTCGGCGACGAGGTAGGCCACGAGCACGGGCTGGCCGGCGTCGGTCTTCTTCACCGCGGCGGCGCCGGCGCTGACCCCGGGCAGGGCGGACACGGCGGTGTCGACCTCCCCCAGCTCGAGGCGGCGGCCGCCGATCTTGACCTGGTCGTCGACGCGGCCGTTGAAGTACAGGCCGTCGGCCTCGAGTCGGACCACGTCGCCGGAGCGGTAGGCGCGCTCCCAGCCCAGGGTCTGCATGGGCGCGTACTTCTCGGCGTCCTTCTCGGGGTCCAGGTATCGCGCCAGGCCGACTCCGCCGATCACCAGCTCGCCGGACTCCCCGTAGCCCACCGGATCGCCCGCCGCATCGACCACCGCGAGGTCCCAGCCGTCCAGCGGCAGCCCGATCGACACCTCACCGACGCCGTCCAGCCGGACCGCGCAGGCGACGACGGTCGCCTCGGTGGGGCCGTAGGTGTTCCACACCTCGCGACCGTCACCGACCAGGCGTTCGGCCAGTTCCGGAGGGCAGGCCTCGCCGCCGAGGATCACCATCCGGATACCGGCGAGCATCGAATCGGGCCACATCGAGGCGAGGGTCGGCACCGTGGAGATGACGGTGATCCGCCGATCCCGCAGCCACGGGCCGAGGTCGAGGCCGGACTTGACGACCGAGCGCGGCGCGGGCACGAGGCACGCCCCGTGAGCCCAGGCCAGCCACATCTCCTCGCAGGAGGCGTCGAACGCCACGGACAGCCCCGCCAGCACCCGGTCGCCGGGGCCCAGCGGCGCGCCGGTGAGGAAGAGCCGGGACTCGGCGTCGACGAACGCCGCGGCGCTGCGATGCGTCACGGCCACACCCTTGGGCAGGCCGGTGGTCCCGGAGGTGAAGATGACCCAGCAGTCGTCGTCCACCGTCGGGCCGCGGTGTCGCGAGGGTGCGGTGGCCCGGTCGGGGTCGGTGACGAGCATGCCGTCGGCGGTGTAGACGGCCGCGACCTGCGCCTGACCGAACACCAGCTCGGCGCGCTCGGCGGGGTCGTCCACGTCGACGGGAACGTACGCCGCGCCGGCGGCGAGGGTGCTGAGGATGGCCAGGTAGAGGTCCGCGGAGCCCGAGGGCATGTGGATGCCGACCCGGTCGCCGGCGACGACGCCCTGGTCGTGCATCCATCGGGCGGAGGTATGGATCGTCCGCGCCACCTCGTCGTAGCTCAGGACGCGGGTGCCGTCGTCGATGCACGGCGCGTCCGGGTGGCGGGTCGCCGCGGCGTCGAACACGCCGAGGAGTGTCCGGGGTTCCGCGGCGTGTGAGCTGCGAAGATACTGCGCGGGAATGGTGGCCACCCGCGGATCGTATCCCGCGTAGGTGAACTGCCCGCCGCGGTCACCCGGGGCTGGTTAAGTGAGGCGGATGACAGAGATCCTCAGCAACAAGACCGTCGTGATCGTGGGAGCGGGTCCGGGATTCGGCCGCACGCTCGCCCTGCAGGCCGCCGCACAGGGGGCGACGGTGGTCGTCGCCGCCCGCACGGAGTCGCGGGTCGTCGAGATCGCCGAGGAGGTCCGTGCGGCTGGCGGAAGCGCGATCGCCGCGGCCGTGGACGCCACCGACCCGGAGTCGGTGCGAGCGTTGCGGGAGACGGTGGAGGGTCACACCGATGCGGTGCACGGTCTGGTCTACAGCGCGTTCGCGGTGCCCAGCATGAAGCCGCTCGCGCAGACAGACCACGACCAGATCTCCCGCGGGATCGACCTGTCGGTGCTCGGCGCCCTGCGCACCACGCAGGAGTTCACCCCGCTGCTCGAGGCCGGCGCCGCTCCCGCCACCGGCACCGCAGCCGGCTCCGCTGCCGCCGCCGACTCCGCCACAGGCGCGGCCCCCGCCAGCGCATCCGTCGTCATGATGGCCTCCGCGGTGATCCACCACTCCCGCGAGCGCTACGCGGGCTACAAGATCGCCAAGACCGCCCTCGTCGCGCTGGGCCATTCCCTGGCCACCGAGCTCGGCCCGCGGGGCATCCGCGTCAACACCGTGGCGCCCGGGTACATCTACGGCGAGACGCTCAAGGCGTACTTCGAGCACCTGGCCACCAAGTACGGCGGCACGGTCGACGACGTCTACGCCCACACCGCAGAGAAGATGGATCTGCGGCGCCTGCCCTCCGAGCGCGAGATCGTCGACCCGGTGCTGTTCCTGCTCTCCGACGCCGCCTCCGCGGTCACGGGCCAGACCCTCACGGTGGACTGCGGCGAGTTCCACACCTGAACCGGGCGGACCGCACCCCGACGCCGGATCAGGGTCTGAGAATCGGGTCTTTCCCCGATGCGGAGCGGGTGCTCGGGGAGGAGAGTGGAGGTCACCGGGGAGAGGTCCCCGATCCCCCTTTCCCGACGACGACGAGGTGTGACGTCATGACCTACTCCCCAGATTCCGGGCCCAAGCGACTGATGCGGTCGGAGGACCGCTGGATCGGCGGCGTGTGCGGTGGGCTCGCCGACTACTTCGGGCTGGACCCGGCGTTGGTCCGCCTCCTGTTCGTGGCCTCGATCCTGCTGCCGGGTCCGCAGCTGCTCATCTACGTGATCCTGTGGTTCGTCATGCCCGATTCCCGTGCCTCGCGAGTCCGCGCCTGAGGGGCCCGTGGCAGGCTGGGGCCATGAGCACTCCAGACACCTCAGCCGCTCCCGGCGAGTACGCTTCCGTCCGCATCGAGAAGGGTGCCCGTCACCCGCACGTCGCCCAGGTGACGTTGATCGGCCCGGGGCGCAACAACGCGATGGGCCCGGACTTCTGGGCCGAGATGCCCCGCGTGATGGCCGAGCTCGACGCCGACCCCGGGGTCCGCGCCGTCGTGCTCGCCGGCGAGGGCCGCAACTTCACGTACGGCCTGGACCTGATGGCGATGATGCCGCAGTTCATGGAGTTCCTGCCCGAGGACACGACCCCGGACGCCTCGCGTAACGAGCGCATCCTGGACTTCGTGGAGAACATGCGTCGCGCCGTCGACGCCGTCGCGTCGGCCAGGACGCCCACCGTCGCCGCGATCCAGGGTCGCTGCATCGGCGGCGGCATGGACCTCATCTCGGCCTGCGACGTCCGCCACGGTTCGGCGGACTCGAGCTACTCGGTCCGCGAGGTCAAGGTGGGCATCGTCGCCGACATGGGCTCGCTCGGGCGACTGCCGTACATCATCGGCTCCGGGCTGACCCGCGAGCTGGCGCTGACCGGGCGCGACATCGACGCGGAGACCGCGCTGCGCTACGGGCTGGTCACGCACGTCGCCGACGACGCCGCCGGGGTGCTGGACTCGGCCCACGCCACGGCCGCCGAGATCGCGGACAACCCGCCGTTGGTGGTCCGCGGCACCCGCGAGGTCCTCAACCGGGCGATCGAGGGGCCGATCTACGAGTCCAACCGCTACGTCGCCACGTGGAACGCCGGCTTCCTGGCCTCGGCGGACATGATGGAGGCCATCGGCTCGACGCTGGAGAAGCGCGAGGCGAGGTACACCGGCCGCTGACCGCGCGCCCCGTCCGCCGAGAAGAGTGTTTCGCACCTCGCTACTCGGGCGATACGAGCGAAATGCTCTTCTCGGCGTCCCGGCCCGGCGCCAGGCACGGCACCGCACGCGTGCCGGGCCTGGCGCCGGGCCAGACGGCGTCAGCCGCGGAAGGGCTCGGCCTTCTCCTCGGGGTGCTCGGTGAAGTTCTCGAGGCCCTCGGCGATGAGCTTCTCGCCATGGGCCTTGTCCCGCCACTCGCCCGGGGTGACGTGCTTGCCCGGCTCGAGGTCCTTGTAGTGCAGGAAGAAGTGCTCGATCGCCTTGAGCTCGAAGTCCGGGACATCGTCGACGTCCTGGATGTGCTCCCAGCGCGGGTCCAGGGCGGGGACGCACAGCAGCTTGTCGTCGCCACCGGCCTCGTCGGACATGGTGTAGACGCCCACGACGCGCGACTTGACGATCACGCCGGGGAAGACGGACTCGTCGAGCAGGACCAGGGCGTCACAGGGGTCACCGTCGTCGGCGAGGGTCTTGTCGATGTAGCCGTAGTCGGCCGGGTAGCCCATCGAGGTGAAGAGGAAACGGTCGAGATAGATCTTGCCGGTCTCGTGGTGGATCTCGTACTTGTTACGCGAACCCTTGGGGATCTCGATGGTCACTTCGACGGTCACGGGCTACCTCACAAATCGTCATTCTCCGGACCCGGGACGGCTCTCCCGGACAATCCGGGCCGATTCTAGTAGGCGGCCCCGGCGCCGGGGGTGGCCGCCGTCACGCGGGCCACTAGCGTGGGTCCGACGCACGGCAGGCGAGGGTAGCGTCGGCAGCCGCCGGTGGCGACCGGTGGCGGTGACAGTGGAGGCGACAGCGTCCGGGAGGGTGGGCACGAGTGACCGAGCGCGGAGTGTGGCGCGGGCGTGGGCTCGTGTGGCGGGCGGGGGTCGTGTTCGTCGTCGTCGTACTCCTGGTCGCCGGGCTCGTCGCGGCGGCGCTGTTCACCGACGTGGAGGACGACGTCCGCGCGGTCGTCGGCGCCCCCGCGCAGACCACGGCGGAGCTGAACCCCGGACTGCACGCGGCGGACGACTCGGCGCCCCTGCCGGACCCCGCCGCCCTCGAGAAGATCCTCGGCCCCCTCGCGGCGTCCCCGGCGGTCGGCGACCTCACCGCCAGCGTGGTCGACGACGCGACCGGACAGGTCCTGTGGGAGCGCCGCCCTCGCGACGCCAAGGTCCCCGCGTCCACGACCAAGCTGCTCACCGCGGTCGCCGCGCTGAGCAGACTGCCCGGCGACACCCGCGTCGACACGGTCCTCGCCCGCGGCGCCGAGCCGGACACCCTCGTCGTGGTCCCCGGCGGCGACCCCACCATGTCCGGTGGCGCCGAGCCCGGACCGCTCTTCCCCGGCGCGGCCACGCTCACCCAGGCCGCCGACGTCGTCCGCGACGCCGGGCTCGCCCCGGCGCGCATCGTCGTGGACCCGGGCCCGTACACCGGGCCGCGGCTGGGCCCCGGCTGGCCCCCGTCGGAGATCCCGGCCGGCAACATCGCGCCCATCGAGGCGTGGATGCTCGACTCCGGCCGCCTCGACCCGGCCGACGAGTACTCGCCCCGCACGACCGAACCCGCCCTCGCGGCCGGCAGGGCCCTGGCCCGCGAACTGGGCGTGGACCCGGAGCGCGTGCTGGTCGCCTCCGACCCGGTGGAGACGACCGAGGAGCTGGGCAGGGTGTCGTCGGCGGAGCTCACCGATCGCCTCCGCTCGATGCTCGTGCACTCCGACAACGTGCTGGCCGAGGCGATCTGCCGCGAGGTGGCGCTGGACCGCGACCCGGACGGTCCGGTCGACTTCGCCGCCGGGACCGCCGCCGTGCTCGACACGCTCACCGACCGTGGCCTCGACATGTCCGGGGTGCGCCTGGACGACTGCTCCGGCATGAGCAACGGCAACCGCATCTCGGCGGCCGTCCTCACCGACGTCCTGCGCACCGCCTCCGCACCCGACGCGACCCGCGAGATGCGCGACCTGCTCGACACCCTGCCCGTGGCCGCCGGGTCGGGGACGCTGGTTGACCGGTTCACCGGCCCCGCCGCCGCCGGCGCCGGCTGGGTGCGCGCCAAGACCGGCACCCTCGCCGGGACGAGCACCCTCGCGGGCTCGGTGACCAGCACCGACGGCCGCACCATGAGCTTCGCCCTGCTGTCCTCCGGCACCGACCCCGCCGTCGCGCGCCCGGTCCTCGACCGGATCGCCGCCGAGATCAGCGCCTGTGGCTGCCGCTGACCCCGCTCGCCGGCACCCCGCCCGGACCAGTGGGGACCGGCCCGGCCCGGCCTGGACCGGCCCGGCCTGGACCGTGCGCGCGGCGCTGCGGGCGTTCCGCCGCGCCCACCCCGAGCTCGGCGACGAGGTGTGCGTCGGACTGTCCGGGGGAGCGGACTCGCTGGCGCTGACCGCCGCGGCCACCGCCGAGTTCGCCGCCGTGACCGCCCTCGTGGTGGACCACGGTCTGCAGGAGGGGTCGGACGCCGTGGCCCGGGACGCGGCCGCCGCGGCCCGCGGGCTCGGCGCAGAGGCGGAGGTCCTCGTCGTCGTCGTGGATCAGAGGGGTTCCGGCCCCGAGGCCGCCGCCCGCGCGGCGCGCTACACCGCGCTCGACACCGCGCGCCGCGGACGGCCCGTGCTGCTCGCCCACACCCTCGACGACCAGGCCGAGACCGTCCTGCTGGGGCTGGGCCGCGGCTCCGGCGCCCGCTCGCTGCGCGGGATGGCGCCGTGGGACGCACCGTGGGGGCGCCCGCTGCTGGGGGTCCGCGCCGCCGACACCCGCGCCGCGTGCCGCGACCTCGGCCTGGGGTTCTGGGAGGACCCGCACAACACCGACCCGGCGTTCACCCGGGTGCGCCTGCGGCACGAGGTCCTGCCGCTGCTCGAGGACGTGCTGGGTGGCGGTGTCGCGGAGGGGTTGGCGCGCACCGCGTCACTGCTGGGGGTCGACGACGACGAGCTGGAGCGTCTCGCGGCGGCCGTGCCCGTCGGCGACGACGGCGCCCTGGAGGTGAGCCGGCTGGAACCCCTGTCGACGGCCGTGCTGACCCGGGTCCTGCGCCGCTGGCTGCTGGCGCGGGGAGTCACCTCACCCACGTACGCGCACCTGACGGCGGTGGCCGCGCTCGTCACCGACTGGCGCGGGCAGGGCGGGGTGGCGGTCGGTGGCACCGGGCCCGCGGGCGCGGGTGGGGCGGGGCCCTCGGCCAGGTTGGTCGCCCGGCGCCGACGTGGAAAGGTGGTCCTGGAGAACGACCGGGCGAGCGGAGCGGGGACGTAGATGACCACGGACAAGTACGCGGACGAGATCGAATCGGTCCTGCTCGACGAGGAGTCGATCCGCGAGCGGATCGCCGAGATGGCCGCCACCGTCGGCGAGCGCTACGCGGACGTCGAGAAGGAGGTCGTGCTGGTCGCCGTCCTCAAGGGCGCCGCGATCTTCGTCTCCGACTTCGCCCGGGCCCTGCCCATCCCGTCCGAGATGGAGTTCATGGCCGTCAGCTCGTACGGCTCCTCCACCAGTTCCTCCGGTGTGGTGCGGATCCTCAAGGACCTCGACCGCGACATCGCCGACCGTGACGTGATCATCGTCGAGGACATCATCGACTCCGGGCTGACCCTGTCCTGGCTCATGCGCAACCTGCGCACCCGCAACCCGCGGTCGCTGGAGATCGTCACCCTGCTGC
This sequence comes from Dietzia sp. 111N12-1, assembly GCF_001658045.1. NCBI lineage: Bacteria > Bacillati > Actinomycetota > Actinomycetes > Mycobacteriales > Dietziaceae > Dietzia > Dietzia sp. 111N12-1. The sequence goes on from NZ_LSSV01000001.1 coordinate 70,893, forward strand.
GCAAGCCCGACGCGGTGAAGGCGGACCTGGACATCCTCGAGATCGGGTTCGACATCCCCAACGAGTTCGTCGTGGGCTACGGCCTCGACTTCGCCGAGCGCTACCGCGATCTGCCGTACATCGGCAGGCTGCACCCGCGCATGTACTCCTGACGCGACGACTGCTGGACACGTGTCTGTCTGATTCGTGATCCAGATCACGTTCAGCGGTTAGTCTGGCAGCATGTTTCCAGGAACCTTCGCCGCCACCACTCCCGACAAGCCCGCGGCCATCCGCCCGGCGACGGGGGAGCAGATCACGTACGCCCAGCTCGAGGCGCGTTCCGCGCAGCTCGCGCATCTCCTGACCGACGACTGGGGGCTGCGTCCCGGCGACACGATCGCCGTGGTCTCGGACAACACCCTGGAGATGCTGGAGATCTACTGGGGGGCGCTGCGCTGCGGCCTGTACATCGCGGCCATCAACCACCACCTCACTGCGGACGAGTCGTCGTACATCATCGGCGACTGCGGGGCCCGGGCGCTGTTCGTCTCCGCCCCGGTCGCCGACCACGTCGACGTCTCCCCGGAGGCGCATCCGGGCGTGGAGCACCGCGTGGTGTTCGGCGGCGCGCTGGAGGGGTTCGAGGACTACCGGACGCTGCTCGAGGGCAGGTCGACCGAGCCGCCCGCCGACCAGCCCCGCGGCCACGACTTCCTCTACTCCTCCGGCACGACCGGCCGGCCGAAGGGCGTGCGCGTCGACCCGCCCGAAGGGCAGATCGACGAGGTGCCGGACAGCTACACGCCGGTGTTCAGCTTCCTGTACGCCTTCGACGCCGACAGTGTCTACCTGTGCCCGGCACCGCTGTACCACGCGGCTCCGCTGCGGTTCTGCGGCGTGGTCAACTCCGTCGGCGGGACCGTGATCCTCATGGACCGCTTCGACGCGGAGGAGGCGCTGCGGCTCATCCAGGAGTACCGGGTGACGCACTCGCAGTGGGTGCCGACGATGTTCGTGCGCATGCTCAAGCTGCCGGAGGAGACGCGGGCGCGTTACGACGTGTCCAGCATGACCCACGCGATCCACGCCGCCGCGCCGTGCGCGCCCGAGGTCAAGCGGCGGATGATCGAGTGGTGGGGCCCGGTGATCCACGAGTACTACTCGGCCACCGAGGGCATGGGCATCACGTTCATCAACTCGCAGGAGGCGCTCGAACGCCCCGGTTCGGTGGGTCGCGACGGACTCAAGGGCATCGCGCACATCTGCGACGAGGAGGGCAACGAGCTGCCCACCGGCGAGATCGGCACCATCTACTGGCAGCAGGACGAGGGCACGTTCTCGTACCACGGCGACCCGGAGAAGACGGCGTCCGTCTTCCACCCCGAGCACCCCAACTGGTCCACCTTCGGCGACGTGGGCTACCTCGACGAGGACCGCTTCCTCTACCTCACCGACCGCAAGGCGTTCACCATCATCTCGGGCGGGGTGAACATCTACCCGCAGGAGATCGAGAACGCCCTGGTCCTGCACCCGGCGGTCGAGGACGTCGCCGTGATCGGGATCCCGGACGAGGAGATGGGCGAGAGGGTGCACGCCGTGGTGGTACCGGCCGCCGACCGTGCGGGCGACCCCGGCCTCGCCGACGAGATCCTCGGCGCCCTGCGCGGGAAGATCTCCGACTTCAAGATCCCGCGGGGCCTGGACTTCGTGGACGAACTGCCCCGCACCCCCACCGGCAAGCTGGTCAAGCGCCGGATCGTGCAGCAGTACACGAGCGCCTAGCGAGGGGTATGGACCGGACCTCCGAATTCGAGAGTGAACGACCCCGGCTCGTCCGGATCGCCGCCCGCGTGCTCGGTGACCCGGTGGAGGCGGAGGACGTGGTCCAGCAGGCGTGGCTCCGGCTGGCGCGGGCCGACACCCGGGCGGTCGACTCACTCCCGGCGTGGCTCACCACCGTCGTGACCCGCCTCTGCCTGGATCGGCTCAAGGCCGTCGTCCCGCCCCCGACGGAGCCCGTCGACAGTCCGGCACCGGATCCGGGCCCGTCCGACGAGGTGCTCCTCGCGGAGTCGATGGGCGCGGCACTGCACGTCGTGCTCGACCGACTCGCCCCTGCCGAGCGGGTGGCGTTCGTGCTGCACGACTCGTTCTCGGTCGACTTCGCCACGATCGCCGACGTGTTGGACTGCTCACCGGCCGCGGCTCGCAAACAGGCGTCGAGGGCGCGCGCGAAGCTCGCGGTAGCGGGTCCCGGCGTCGAGAAGGCGGACTGGCTCGTCGTCGACGCCTTCCTCGACGCCGCACGCAACGGTGAGTTCACCCGGCTGCTCGGTCTCCTCGCGCCGGACGTGGTGGTGGCCGGTGATCCGATCGCGGTCGGCCTCGGTACCCCGGCCGGCATCGAGGGCCGCGACGCGGTGGCGGAGTTCTTCAACGGGGCCGCCGCCGCGGCGTTGCCGGTGTTCGTCCACGGGCGGCCGGGCGCGGCCTGGTTCGATCGCGGCGTGGCCCGGGTGGCGTTCGACTTCCGGATCGCCGGCGGCGTGGTCAGCCGCATCGACTTCCGTGCGGACCCGGACGTGCTCGCCGCGATCCGCCGCCGCAGCGACGGCGAGCCGAGATGAGCGGGGCGGTCACACTTCCGGCCGCCCGCTCGTCATCAAGGTGAGGCGACGCGCTCCGGTGTCGCCCGGACAGGGAGGATCGACCCCATGAAGACCATGACCTGCAAGGACCTGGGTGGGCCCTGCGATCTGCCGCACCGCGGTGACACCGCGGACGAGGTGATCAACGCCCAGGACGCCCACCTCAAGGAGCGCGTCGGGGCCGGCGACGACGCCCACGTGCCGGCGCGCGAGGACATGAAGAGCCGGTGGCGGCGGCCGCGGCAGTCACTCGGGTGGTACCGGGACGTCAAGAAGAGGTTCGCCGACCTGCCGGAGGACTGACGCCACGCGGCCCGCCGACCCGCCCCTGCCGGCCAGTGTCAGCGACCGCCGCTCTCGATCACCGCCGCCAGCGCGAGCAGTGTCGCCTCCGAACCGGGCCGCCCGACGAGCTGGACCGAGGTGGGCAGGACCCGGCCGAGGGGGGTGTGGGTGGTACCGCACGGGACGGACACGGCGGGCCAACCGAGCACGTTGGCCAGCGGGGTGAACGGGGAGAACCTCATCGACGCCCACAATGACCGGCCCCAGGAGCGTCGGTGCCAGTCGGTCGCCTCGGGTGGCACGTCCGCCAGCGACGGGGTGAGCCACACGTCGATCCCCGCCGAGTCCATCGCCCGTTCGACCTCCGCGCGGAGCGTCTCCACGCCACGGTTCCAGCGGGTGTCCCCGTCTCCCGCGCCGCCGCGCCGGAAGACCGTCCGGCCGAGCAGTGCGTGGTGCCGGGTGCGTCGCTCCATCGCGGACAGGGGCAGGTTCTCGTCCTCCGCCGCCCGTGCGACGCCGGTGGTCCAGCGCGCGAGATAGAGGACGGGGTCGGTGGGGGAGGGCAGGGTGGTGTCGACGACGACGAGGTCGGCCCCCCGCAGCACCTCCGCGGCCTCCCGGGCCGCGCGCGTCCAGGGCGCGTGGATGCGCACCAGATCGCGGCCCAGCCGGATCGGGCTGGCCACGGACATGCCGATACGCGTCCCGCCGGGGACGGGTCCGACGTCCGCGAGTTCCGGACGACCGGCCATCACCGACAGGGCCAGCGCGACGTCGCCGACGGTCCTGGCCAGCGGACCGGATTCGGCCAGGCCGCCCCAGTTGTCGCCGGCCAGGCGGGTGGGGACGACGCCGGGCCCCGGCTTGATGGTGACGATCCCGCACGCCGCGGCGGGGATGCGCAGGGACCCCATCCCGTCGTCACCCACCGCGAGCGGGACCATGCCCGAGGCCACCGCCGCCGCGGACCCCCCGGAGGACCCGCCGGCGGACAGGGCGAGGTCGCGCGGATTGCGGGTGATGCCGTGGGCGTCGGAATCGGTCATCCCCCAGGCGCACAACTGGGGTGCCGCGGTGATGCCCACCGGCACCGCGCCCGCGGCCAGCAGGGGGGCGACGACCGGGTTGTCCAGGGTGACGGTGCTCTTGACGGCCAGCGGTACCCCGGCCAGGGGCAGTGCCGCACGGTCGGCCGGGCTCGCGGCGTCGACGGCGGCCCCGGCCGCGCGGCCGTCCGCTCGCAGCAGGGAGGTGAAGGAGTGCAGCGAGGGGTCGAGGTCGCCCACCCGGTCGAAAGCCGCGTCGAGGGTGGCCAGCGCGCCGACGGCACCGGTGCGTACGGCCTCGGCGGTCTCGGCGGCGGAGAGGGGGTCGGTGGTCACGGCCATGATCGTACGACCCCGGCGGTGTCCGCCCATGGCGATCATCACGGTGGGAGGACCCGCTCGGCGGGTAGCCTGGGGTGATACCGACGAAGTCGGATGCACGACCGGGCCCGTCGACCGGCTGGGCCGTCCTTCCACACGAGGACCGAATGGAACGCAAGAGCAATACCGTCTTCCGCAACGTCGCGATCGCGGGCGTGATCATCCTGGCGATCGTCGGCTTCTCGTTCTTCACAGGAGATGACCGCGACTACGCCGAGGTCGACACGTCGGTGGCGTTGGCGCAGGTCGACGCGGGGAACGTGAAAGAGGCGCTGATCGAGGACCGGGAGCAGCAGCTCCGGCTCACGCTCGAGACCCCGATCGCCCCGGAGGACGGTGCGGACGAGACCGACAAGCTCCTCGCCAAGTACCCGGAGCGGGCGGCGGACCAGGTCTTCGACCGGGTGGCCGCGGCGGAGCCGGAGAAGTACGACACCGCGGTCAACCAGCAGGGTTTCCTGTCGCAGATGCTGTCGTTCCTGCTGCCGATGCTCATCCTGTTCGGGTTGCTGTTCTACTTCATGTCCCGCATGCAGGGCGGCAAGGGCGGACTGTTCGGCGTGGGCAAGTCGCGCGCCGTGGAGTTCACCAAGGACATGCCCCAGACCACGTTCGCCGACGTCGCGGGCGAGGATGAGGCGGTCGAGGAACTCAACGAGATCAAAGACTTCCTCCAGAACCCGGCGCGCTACGAGCGTCTCGGCGCCAAGATCCCGCGCGGTGTGCTGCTCTACGGCCCGCCCGGAACGGGCAAGACCCTGCTGGCCCGCGCGGTCGCGGGTGAGGCCGGGGTGCCGTTCTACTCAATCTCGGGTTCGGACTTCGTCGAGATGTTCGTCGGTGTCGGCGCCTCGCGGGTGCGTGACCTGTTCGAGAAGGCCAAGCAGAACGCGCCCTGCATCGTGTTCGTCGACGAGATCGACGCGGTGGGCCGGCACCGTGGCTCGGGCACCGGGGGCGGCCACGACGAGCGCGAGCAGACGCTCAACCAGCTCCTGGTCGAGATGGACGGGTTCAGCGACCGCGAGACCGTCATCATGATCGCCGCGACCAACCGTCCGGACGTCCTCGATCCGGCGCTGCTGCGGCCGGGCCGTTTCGACCGCCAGGTCCCGGTGACCAATCCCGACCTCAAGGGTCGCGAGGCGATCCTCGCCGTCCACTCCGCGGGCAAGCCGCTGGCCGAGAACGTCAACATGACCTCGCTGGCCAGGCGCACGATCGGGATGTCGGGCGCGGACCTGGCCAACGTGCTCAACGAGGGCGCCCTGCTCGCGGCCCGGCTGGGTCGCGACGAGATCGACATCGACATCCTCGAGGAGGCCACCGACCGGGTGGTGGGCGGACCCCGCCGCAAGCACCGTGTGATCAGCGAGCACGAGAAGAAGGTCACCGCGTACCACGAGTCCGGCCACGCGCTGGCGGCGTGGGCGATGGAGGACCTCGAGCCCGTCCACAAGGTCACCATCCTCGCGCGTGGGCGCACCGGTGGTCACGCACTGGTGGTCCCCGAGGACGACAAGTCCTTGATGACCCGGGCGGACATGATCGCCCGCGTCGTCATGGCGATGGGTGGCCGCGCCGCCGAGGAGTACGTCTTCGGCGAGCCCACCTCGGGCGCCAGTTCGGATATCGAGCAGGCCACCCGGATCGCGCGGACGATGGTCGCCGAGTACGGCATGAGCGCGAAGCTCGGTGCGGTGAAGTACGGCGGCGAGGGCGGGGACCCGTTCCTCGGCCGCGGCGGTTCCGCGGCGGGGGAGTACTCGCCCGAGGTCGCCAAGATCATCGACGACGAGGTGCGCCGCATCATCGACTCCGCCCACACCGAGGCCTGGCAGGTCCTCGAGTCCAACCGCGACATCCTCGACGCGGTCGCGGGCGAACTCCTCGAGAAGGAGACCCTGCGGCAGGACGACCTCGAGAGGCTGTTCGCCGACGTGGTCAAGCGGCCGCGGATCACCGAGTTCGACGACTTCGGTGGACGCATCCCGTCGGCCCGTCCGCCCATCAAGACCCCGGGGGAACTGGCCAAGGAGCGTGGCGAGCCGTGGCCCCCGCCGGTGACCGATCCGTTCGCTATGCCGGTCCTCCCGGCCGGCCGCGACGCCGAGGACGCCCGTGATCCGGGCGAGGCGGACGGCCCCGGCGACGACGGGGGTGACCGCAACGGCGTGGGCGCCCCTGTGGGGATGCCCGGTGGCGGCTCGGGCCGTGGCGTGCCCGCCGGCGGCGGGCAGCGTCCGACCGGTATCCCGGCCTACGGCACGCCGCCGCCCCCGGGCTGGTCGGCGCCGGGCTGGCCCCCGCGTCAGCCCGCGCACCGCGGTGACCGGGGGCCGAGCGGGGCCGAGACCACCCGCCTGCCGGCCGCGCCCGAGGGCCTGCAGAGGAACGACGGCTCCGGGAGCGCTGACGGTCCGGAACGGGCCGGTCGGAGCGAGGGGCCGTCCGAGGCCCCGACCCGGGCGTGGTCGGCGGTGGGCGACGGCGGTGACGGCGACGCGTCCGGCGGGTCGACCCCGGGCGCCGTGGACCGCGGTTCGCACCGCCGTGAGGACAAGGACGCCGACTGGCGTGCGCCGTGGGAACGTGAGGACTGACCGCACGGTCGACTCCGTGCGAGAAGAGGAATGAATGACGACGCCTGACCACATACCCGCCGCCGATGCCCGGTCGCTCCCCACGGGGCGGGTCTTCGATGCCGAGCGCGCCGAGGCCGCGGTCCGCGAGCTGTTGATCGCTGTGGGCGAGGACCCGGAGCGCGAGGGGCTGCAGGACACACCCGCGCGGGTGGCCAGGGCCTACCGCGAGGTCTTCTCCGGGCTGTACACAGACCCGTCGGAGGTGCTGTCCAGGACCTTCGACGAGGACCACCGCGAGCTCGTGTTGGTGCGGGACATCCCCATCTACTCGACCTGCGAACACCACCTGGTGCCCTTCCACGGCGTCGCCCACATCGGCTACATCCCGGGACAGTCCGGGGCGGTCACCGGTCTGAGCAAGCTCGCCAGACTGGTGGATCTCTACGCCAAGCGGCCCCAGGTCCAGGAACGGCTCACCAGTCAGGTCGCCGACGCGCTGGTCGACAGGCTCGCGCCCTCGGGCGTGCTCGTGGTGATCGAGTGCGAGCACCTGTGCATGTCGATGCGGGGGATCCAGAAGGCGGGGGCGGTCACCACCACCTCGGCCGTCCGCGGCAACATGCGGACCAACGCCTCCACCAGGGCGGAGGCGCTCGGCCTCCTGCGCGGGACGTGAGCGCGCCCGGTCTGCTGCCCCGCCCGGACCGGTGCGCGGTGATGGGCGTCCTCAACGTCACGGCCGATTCCTTCTCCGACGGTGGGCGCCACCTCGCGCATCACGATGCCGTCGCGCACGCCCGACGCATGGTCTCCGACGGCGCCGACCTCATCGACATCGGTGGGGAGTCCACCCGGCCCGGCGCCCTCCGCGTCGAGGAGTCGGACGAGGAGCAGCGGGTCGTCCCGCTGGTCCGTGCGGTGTCCGGCCTCGCGCCGGTCTCGGTTGACACGATGCGCGCCGGGGTGGCGTCGCGTGCCCTCGAGGAGGGCGCCGCGATCGTCAACGACGTCTCGGGCGGGCTCGCCGACCCCGACATGTTGAGGGTCGTGGCCGAGCACCGCGCCTCCGTCATCCTCATGCACTGGGTGTCTCCGGACGAGTACCGCGCCGGCGCGGGAGGCCGATCCGACTACGGCGGGGATGTCGTGGGTGCGGTGCGCGACCACCTGGCCCGCCGCGCCGACGCCGCGATCGCCGCGGGGGTCGACGCCGCCGGCATCGTGCTCGACCCGGGCCTCGGCTTCGCCAAGGACGCCGACGACAACTGGGCGCTGCTGCACGGGCTGGACCGACTGACCGAGCTGGGGTTCCCGGTACTCGTCGCCGCGTCCCGCAAACGATTCCTCGGGTCGCTGCTGCCCGGATCGGACGCCCGGCCGCGCGAGGTGGCGGGCCGCGATCCGGCGACGGCCGCGATCACGTCGCTCTCCGCCGCCGCCGGCGCGTGGGCGGTCCGGGTCCATGACGTGGCCCCCAGTGCGGACGCGGTGCGGGTGGCCGCCGCGTGGGCCGCCGGACGGGCGGGGGTGAACTGATGGCGGATCGCAGCGAACTCGACCGGATCGAACTGCGGGGCCTGAAGGTGCGCGGCACGCACGGGGTCTTCGAGCACGAGAAGCGGGACGGCCAGGACTTCCTGGTCGACCTCGTCCTGTGGACCGACTTCACGGCCGCCGCCGCGTCCGACGACCTGGCCGACACCGTCGACTACGGGGCGCTGGCCCTGTTCGCCCGTGATGTGGTGGCCGGACCATCGCTCGACCTCATCGAGACCGTCGCCTCGCGGATCGCCGACGGGATCATGGAGATGGCCCCCGGTGCGGACGCGGTGGAGGTGACCCTGCACAAGCCCCAGGCGCCGATCCCGGCGGAGTTCGCCAACGTCGCCGTCGTGGCCCACCGCTCGCGCGCGGGCGGGAGCGCCGCCGCGGGGGGAGAGCGGTGAGCTGCCGGGCGGTGCTGTCGATCGGCGGCAACCAGGGGGACGCTCTCTCGCTGCTGCGGGGGGTCGTCGACGCCGCGGCCGCGGACGGCATCCTGCGCGCGGTCTCGTCGGTGTACGCCACCCCGCCGTGGGGCGGCGTCGAGCAGGACGACTTCCTCAACGCCGTCCTCGTCGTCGACCATCCCGGTTCCCCGACGGACGTCCTCGAGTGGGGTTTCGCCCGCGAGAGGGCCGCGGGCCGGACCCGCGAGGTGCGCTGGGGTCCGCGGACCCTCGACGTGGACGTGGTGACCGCCGAGCTGGACGGTGAGCCGGTGGCGTCCGACGACCCGGGGCTCACGCTGCCGCACCCCCGCGCGGCCGAGCGGGCCTTCGTGATGGTCCCGTGGCTGGAGATCGACCCGGCCGCCCGGCTGGACGGGGTGCCGGTCCGGGAGTGTCTCGACGCGCTCGATCCCGGGGACGTCGCCGCGGTGCGCCGGCTGCCCGATCCGTTGGCTCCCGGCGGCCCGGGGGGAGTGACATGACGCGTGTCGCGAAGTCCACCCTCGTCCTGGTGGCGCTCGTCGCGGCGGTGGCCGCCTACGTTCTCACCGGGTCCTTCCTCGGCGCTGTGACCCCGATCGGCTTCGGCTGGGTGACCCTCGTGGCGATCGCGGTGGTCGACGTGCTGCTGTCCCTGCGGATCCGCGCCGCGATCTCCGACGGCGGCGTCGGGCAGGACCGCAGCCAGATGCACCCGCTCACCATCGCCCGCAGCGCCGCCCTCGGACAGGCCTCCGCCGTGCTCGGCGCCGCGGGCGCCGGGGCAGGGGCCGGGCTGACGCTGTTCTTCCTGTCACGGCTCGGCGACCTCGCGGTGGCGGGCGCGGAGCTGCCCGCATCAGTCGCCGTCCTGGTGTCCGGCGCGGTGCTGGTGGCGGCGGGACTCTTCCTCGAATCGGCGTGTGAGACGCCCCCCGACGACGACGAGAACGGCGGCCTCGCCGACCCCGCCTGAGGGGCCCGGGCCGGACCGGTCCTCTCACGCCCGCCCCCGTTACCGCAGACACGCGCTGGTTACCCGTGTGACCCGTGATTCTCCGCGTATCATGCGGGGCATGAGTTCCGACGGCGCGATGGACAAGCCCCGGTCAGCTCGCCCCGCGCGAGGCGACGATCGTGGACTGGCGAACATCGCCCTGGGGGTGCTGCTCCTCCTGGCGCTCATCGCCACGATCGTGATGGTTTTCTCCGACAATCCCGTCTGGATGCGCATCGGGACACTCTCCGCACTGTGGGCCGCGTTCATCGGCGCGTTCCTCGTCGCCCGGTACCGGCGGCAGGCCGCCACCGAGGCCGCCAGGGTCCGCGACCTGCACACCGTCTACGAACTGCAGCTCGAGAGGGAGATCTCCGCCCGCCGGGAGCACGAGCTCGTCGTGGAGCGGGACCTGCGGGCCTCGGTACGCGCCGAGACCAGTGACTCGATCGTCGCACTGCGGCAGGAGATCGCGGCGCTGCGCGAGCAGCTCGGCGCACTGGGCGTCAGTCTCCCCGAGGACCGCTTCGCGGTCGGCGGGCTCGGCCCCGCCGGGCAGCTGGGTGCGGGATCGTCGCTGCCGTCCGTCCCGTCCGAGCGGGTGTCGCCCCGTCGGCGTGCCCCGGGATCGGACACCGGCCCGGTTGCGGGTCCCGGTTCCGCTTCCGGCGCGACGCGGTCCCCCGCATCATCGGCCTCCGGCGTCGGTCCGGACGCCACCCCGAGCACCGAGCGGACCGAGCGACTGTCCCCGGTCTCCGATCGGGAGTCCCGGTCGGATACGCCGACGGGGGATCCCCGTCGCCCGGCGGTGCGCCCCACGTCCGGCGCGCGCGATGCGCGTTCCGGTGCCGGCAGCAGCGCCGGCAGCAGCTCCGGCTTCGGCTCCGGCGCCACCTCGCGACCGCAGGCACGGCCCGAGCCCGCCAGCTCGCCCGAGCCCGCGCGTACGCCCGCGAATACGAGCACGAGCACGAGCTCCCGGCCCGCGGCGTCGGCCGTCGAGGGCGCCACGTCGGACAAGACCGCCGCGTCGGGATCCCCGGCGGCGTCCGGGGGCGCGGCCGCGTCCGGCTCCTCGGAGAAGGCCGGCAAGCACGAGTCGCCCACCCCTTCCGAGAAGGCCGGCAAGCACGAGTCGCCCACGCCCTCCGAGAAGGCCGGCAAACACGAGTCGCCCGCCACGGCCGGCGAGACGGCCACGCTGCCGCGGTCGCAGTCGACGCAGGCCCCGGCCACCGAGTCGGCTTCGCCGAGTCGCCACGGTGAGGGCTCGGGTCTGTCGGTGGCAGAACTCATGGCGCGGCTGGGGGAGGGGTCCGAATCCACTTCGGGTCGCCGCCGCCGTCGCGCGGAGGACTGAGCCGCGCCGACGGTGGCGCCGCCCCTCGCACCGGTTGTGTGAAGTACGCCACTCGATGCTGCTCGTGGCCGCAGCCGCGACTACTCTCGCCTGCGAGATGTCCGGGACCCACCATCAGTGAGTGGGCCTGGAACGGATCGAGCACTGGAGAACCCTGAGATGTCCGACCACGGCGTCACCGGAACACCCCCTGCCCGCCTGTCCATCGGCCTCGTGTCCGCGGGTCGCGTGGGCACCGCTGTGGGCGCCGCGCTCGAGCGGCGGGGACACGTCGTCTCCGCCCTCGTCGCACGCTCGTCGCAGTCGCGGGACCTCGCTGCCCGCCGCCTCCCCGAGGCCCGCACCACCGATCCCGCCGGCGCGGCGGCGGCGGGCGAACTCCTCATCCTCGCGGTGCCGGACTCGGCCCTGCCCGGGGTCGTGGCCGAGCTCGCCGACGCGAACGCCTTCCGTCCGGGCCACATCGTCGTCCACGTGGCCGGCGCGGTGGGCGCGGAGGTCCTGCGCCCCGCCGCCGACGCCGGAGCCGTGGTCGTCGCCGCGCACCCGGCCATGACCTTCACCGGGGGAGCGGCCGATATCGACCGCATGGAGGGGTGCTCGTGGGCGCTCACCTCCCCGGACGAGATCGGACTGGTCGTCGGCCAGATGCTGGTCATGGAGACCGGTGGCCTGCCCGTCACCGTCGCCGAATCCCACCGGGCCCTCTACCACGCGGCCCTCGCGCACGGCGCCAACCACCTCGTCACCCTCGTGAACGACGCCGCCGAGGCGCTCGCCGCGTCGTTCGCCGTCCTGCCCGGGGGCGGAGTCGAGGGCGATCCCGACGGCATGCTCGGGCAGGACGCGGAGGCGCTCGCGCGCCGCACCCTGGAGCCGCTCCTGCGGGCCGCCCTCGACAACGTCCTGGCCTCCGGGGACTCGGCCCTGACCGGTCCGGTGATGCGCGGTGACGCCGTCACGGTCTCCCGTCACCTCGATGCCCTCGAGGACGTCGACGGGGGCATCGCCGCCGGCTACCGGGCGCTCGCGCTGCGCACCGCCGACCGCGTCGGGGCCGGAGCCGACGTGACCGACCTCTTGGCCCCCGACCTCACGGAGCAGCTTCGATGACCCCCACCACCTTCGCGGTCCGGACCGCGGTCCCCGGTCGCCCGAACACCGGATACAACCGGGGTGAGCTGACCATTCACCACGACCCGTCCTCGCTGCGCGCGGTCACCGAGTCGCTGCGCAAGGTCGGCAAGCAGATCACGTTCGTCCCCACCATGGGTGCCCTCCACGAGGGGCATCTCGCGCTGGTCGAGGCGGCCCGCCGCACCCCGGGGTCGGTCGTGGTGGTGTCGATCTTCGTCAACCCGCTGCAGTTCGGGCCCGGCGAGGACCTCGACGCCTACCCGCGCACCCTCGACGAGGACGTGGCCCGGCTCGCCGACGCCGGCGTGGAACTCGTCTTCGCGCCCAGCGCGGCCACCATGTACCCGGACGGCCCCCGCACGACGGTGCAGCCCGGCCCGACCGGTGAGATCCTCGACGGGGCCGCGCGACCCGGCCACTTCGCCGGGATGCTCACCGTGGTGAACAAGTTGTTCAACATCGTCTCCCCCCACCAGGCGTTCTTCGGGGAGAAGGACTACCAGCAGTTGGTGCTCATCCGCCAGATGGTGACGGACCTGGACATGGACGTGCGCGTGGTCGGCGTCCCGACCATCCGGGAGTCAGACGGGCTGGCGATGAGCTCCCGCAACCGCTACCTGTCCGCCGAGGAGCGGGAAGCGGCCACCGTCCTCAACGCCGCCCTCGTGGCGGGGACGTTCGCCGCGAAGGGCGGACGCCGGGCCGTCGTCGACGCCGCCCGCGCGGTCCTGGACGAGCGGCCGCAGATCTCGATCGACTACCTCGAGCTGCGCGCCGGGGACCTCGGGGAACCGCCGGAGGAGGGTCCCGGCAGGCTTCTCGTCGCGGCCCGCATCGGGACCACCAGACTCATCGACAACGTCGGCGTGGCGATCGGTACCGGCTTCGTCGCCGCCGCCGAGGCCACCGTCGCCGCCCAACAGGCCGAGATGGCCCGTGACCTCGAGGAAGGCCAGTAGATGCAGCGCACCATGCTCCACTCCAAGATCCACCGTGCCACCGTCACCCAGGCCGACCTGCACTACGTCGGTTCCTGCACGATCGACGCCGACCTCATGGACGCCGCCGACCTGCTCGAGGGCCAGCAGATCGACATCGTCGACATCGACAACGGCGCCCGCCTGACCACCTACGCCATCACCGGCGAGCGCGGCTCCGGCGTGATCAGCATCAACGGTGCCGCCGCCCACCTCGTGCACCCCGGCGACCTGGTCATCATCATCGCCTACGCCCAGATGTCCGACGCCGAGGCGCGGGCCTACTCCCCCCGCGTGGTGTTCGTCGACGGCGACAACCGCATGCTCACCGAGGGCACCGACCCCGCGGACGTGCCCGAGGGCTCGGGTCTGAAGAACCCCCGCGTGCCGGAGCCCGCCGCCGTCTAGGCAGCGCGGACAGAAGATGCTGCTCACCGTCGACGTCGGCAACACCCACATCCGGCTCGGCATCTTCCCCCCGGGCGGCGGGCCGCTCGTGCGCACCTGGAGTATGCGCACGTCACCGGCGGTGACCTCGGACGAACTCGCCCTGACGATCCGCGGCCTGCTGGGGGACTGCGCGCAGCAGCTCACCGGAATCTCCGCGATGTCCGTGGTCCCGTCTGTCACCGGGGAACTGCGCCGGATGGCCGCCGACTACTGGCCGGGACTGCCGGCCGTCGTCGTCGCGCCCGGGGTGAAGACCGGGGTGCCGCTCAAGGTCGACAACCCGCGGGAGGTGGGCTCGGACCGTGTGGTCAACGCGTTGGCCGCCCACACGCTGTTCGAGGGGCCCGTCGTCGTCGTCGACGTCGACACGGCGACCACCGTCGACGCCGTCTCCGCCCGCGGCGAGCTGCTCGGTGGGGCGATCGCGCCCGGCATCGACATCTCCGTCGACGCCCTCGCCGAGCGCGCCGCCGCCCTGCGCAAGATCGAGGTCGTGCGACCCAAGGGGGCGCTGGGCAAAAATACCGTCGCGGCACTCCAGGCCGGCATCGTGATCGGGTTCGCCGGCCAGATCGACGCACTCGTGGACCGGCTGCGCACCGACGTCCCCGAGCTCGCCGACGCCTCCGTCGTCCTCACGGGGCTGCGCGCGGACGTGGTGGCGGAGGAATCCCGGACCATCACCGACGTCGAGCCCGAACTGGCGCTGGAGGGCCTGCGGTTGGTGTTCGAGAGGAATTCCTGAGCTGAGCAACTCGCCGAGGTCCTGCCTCGCACGCAGGGGCTCCCGCGCATGGACTCTCGCTCGCGCCCCTGTCCGCCGGAAACGCAGCCGCCCGCGGCGATGGCGTCTGGCCTGCACCGCGGGGCGCGCGAGACGCCATCGAGAGAAGCGACTGTCGGGGGGCGAGCAGGCGGCCGAGCGGATGCCGGGGCCGTGGCTCAGGCCCGCGCGGCCGCCGGACGCGGGAGGGAGACCGGGCCCGGGGCCCAGGGCTCAGGCCGCCGAGCGGTAGCTGGTCATGGAGACCGAGCCCCAGGCGTAGCCCCTGGTGAACGCGTCGAGCGTCTCGCCGGAGCCCGCCGCCATTCCCGCCGTGTACAGCAGCGGCAGGAAGTGGTCCGCCGTGGGCACGGCCAGCCGGGCGTCCGGGTGCTCGGTCAGCGCGAGGGCGTCCTCGGGGCGCGTGGTGAGCAACTCCCGGGCGTGGTCGTCGAACCGGTGGGCCCAGTCGGTGCCCGTGTCGCCGAGCGACGGGTCCACCGCCGCGAGGTTGTGCACCACGTTGCCGCTGGCCAGCACGAGGACGCCCGAATCCCGCAGGGCGGCCAGCCGGGTGCCCAGGTCGAAGTGGTAACCCGCCGGCTTGGACGCGTCCACCGACAATTGCGCCACCGGCACGTCCGCGTCGGGGAACACGTGCGTGAGGACGGACCACGTGCCGTGGTCCAGGCCCCAGGAGTCCTGGTCGGCGCCGACCCAGGTGGGCTTGACGACATCGGCCACCTCGTCCACGAGTTCCGGGGCGCCCGCGGCGGGGTACTCGAACTCGTTGAGCTCGCGGGGGAAGCCGTAGAAGTCGTGGATGGTGCGCGGCGCCGACATCGCGGTGACCGCCGTGGCGCCTATGTACCAGTGCGCCGACACCGCCAGTACGGCCCGCGGCCGCTCGGGAAGGGATGCGCCGAGGGCGGCCCACTGGCGGGTCCACTCGTTCTCCTCGAGGGCGTTGAGGGGAACGCCGTGTCCGATGAAGACGGCGGGCTGTCGGGCGGTCGAGGGGGACGGGGCGGTCGGGGCGGTCGGGGCGGTCATGGTTCTCCTTCTCTCACATACATGATGCATCAACTACGCGGCCGGGCGCCAGTGTCGACCGCCACGCCGACCCCGTGCGCCGACCGCCACGCCGGCCCCGCGTGCCCACCCCGTGCGCGAGCGATCCTTGCGGTAGATAGACCGGTCTGTCTACTATGGCCGCATGACAACGCGACGAATGCCCCCGGCCGGTCCGGTGGCCTCCGCGCGCGTCCAGCACAGGTGTCCCCGACCGGCAGGCCCCCGCCACACCCCAGCCGCCCTCACCCCTCCCGGGAGCACCGCATGACCACCAGCTTCAGCACCACCTCCGCCACGACGGGAACCCCCGCCCCGGCGACGTCGTCCAGCACGGGCGCCGCGACCACCCTCGCCGCCGGCGACTACCCCGCGGCGGTCCGTGCGGGCGCCCTCGTCGTCGACATCCGGTCCCGGGCCCAGCGTGAGCGCCAGGGAGTGCTCGCGGGCGCCGTCGCGGTGGAGGCCCGGCCCGTCGTCGACCTCCTCGACCCCCGATCGGCGGCGCCGCTCGCCGCCGTCGCCGACGGCAGGGCGGTCGTCCTCGTCAGCGACGACGGCCTCGACGCCGAACTGTTCGCCCTGGAGCTCCATTCGCGCGGCGTCCGCGGGGTCCGCGCGGTGGACGGCGGCCACGACGCGCTCCGGGCCGCCCGGGCGCTTGCCCTGCTCTCCGGGGCCGACCACCTGCTGCGGGAGCGCTCGGCCATCTCGGCCCACTGAGCCCGGTCGACCGGGGGCGTCGACACGCCGGCGCCGGTACGGTCGCACCATGACGGACATCTCCGCAGACCTGCTGGCCGAGATCCTCGACGAGGTCCGGGAGGACGCCTCCGGCGACGTCGTCCCTCACCTCGGCGACTACGAGCACCCCCACCCCGACGCCCTCGCGCTGGCGGTCTGCGACCTGGACGGCCACGTCGTCTCGGCCGGCGATGACGAGACGCTCTTCGACCTGCAGTCCGCGTCCAAGCCGTTCGTCTACGCGCTCGCGCTGGACCAGAAGGGCGTCGACGTGGTCGCGAAGCGGATCGGGGTGGAACCCTCCGGGGACCCGTTCAACGAGATCTCCCTCGAGGCCGGCACCGGCCGCGCCCCCAACGCCCTCGTCAACGCCGGCGCGCTGGCCGCGCACGCGCTCGTGGGGGAGGAGGACGACGACGAGGACACCCGTTTCGAACAGATCCGCGTGATGTTCTCCCGCCTCGTGGGCCGGGAGGTCGAGGTCGACCAGCAGATCATCGACATCGAGGCCCGGAGCGCCCACCGGAACCAGGCGCTGGCGCATCTGCTCGCGGAGGAAGGCACCCTGGCCGACGACCCCCACCAGGTGGTCTCCGGGTACGGCCGGCAGTGCGCCATCCGGGTGGACACCCGCGAGCTGGCGCACATGGCCGCGATGTTCGCGGGCGGCGGGCGGCTGCCGGGTGACGGTGAGCAGGTCCTGGGTCGACGGGCGGTGCGCTACGCCAACAGTGTGATGTTCACGTGCGGCATGTACGACGCGGCCGGGGACTGGGTCTACCAGGTGGGTCTGCCCGCCAAGAGCGGCGTCTCGGGGTGCCTGTTCGCGGTGGTGCCCGGCCGGCTCGGGGTGGCCGCATACTCGCCCAGGTTGGACGAGCACGGCAACAGTGTGCGCGCGGCCGCCGCGATCGAGGCGCTGTCCGACCGATTGGAGCTGCACGTCCTCGACATGGCCTGAGGCCGACGGGTCGCAGCCCACGGGTTCGGTCCCCGGGCCGGTCACGACTATCCTCGACAGTCGTGACCGATTCGACTCCCGCCGCGCCCGGGGCCGCCACCGGTGAGCCCGCCGACGACACCCCTGAGCAGCTGCGCATCCGCCGCGACAAGCGGCAGCGCATCCTCGACTCCGGGGCGCAGGCCTACCCGGTGGAGGTCCCCCGTACCCACGGGCTCGCCGAGATCACCTCGGACCCCCGCTTCGCCGCGCTGGAGCCGGGTGAGGAGACCGACGCCCGGGTCTCGGTGGCGGGCCGGGTCCTGTTCATCCGCAACACCGGCAAGCTGTGCTTCGTGCGCCTGCAGGACGGTCTCGACCCGTCGGCGGACCTGTCCGCCCCGGTGGCGGAGGGGGAGGTGGGACCGCTCACCCCGCAGCTGCAGGTGATGCTCTCGCTGGCAGCCGTCGGCCAGGAGCGGCTCGACGCGTGGAAGCAGGACGTCGACCTCGGTGACCATGTCTCGGTGACCGGCCGGGTGGTCCGGTCCAAGCGCGGTGAGCTGTCCGTCATGGCCGATTCCTGGGTGCTGGCGGCCAAGTCGCTGCGCCCGCTGCCGGTGGCGCACAAGGAACTGAGCGAGGACACCCGGGTCCGCCAGCGCTACACCGACCTCATCATGCGGGACGCCGCCCGCCGCAACGCCGTCACCCGCATCAAGGTGGTCCGCGCCCTGCGTGACGCGCTGGAGAAGCGCGGCTTCCTCGAGGTGGAGACGCCGATGCTGCAGACCCTGCACGGCGGCGCGGCGGCCCGGCCGTTCATCACCCATTCCAACGCGCTCGACCTGGACCTCTACCTGCGCATCGCCCCCGAGCTGTTCCTCAAGCGCTGCGTGGTGGGCGGGATCGAGCGGGTCTTCGAGATCAACCGCAACTTCCGCAACGAGGGCGTGGACTCCTCGCACAGTCCCGAGTTCGCGATGCTCGAGACCTATCAGGCCTACGGGGACTACGACACGTCAGCCACGATGATCCGCGAGGTCATCCAGGAGGTCGCGCACGCGGTGTTCGGCTCCACGACGGTCACGCTCGCCGACGGCACCGAGTACGACCTCGGCGGTCAGTGGCGCGAGATGCGGATGTACCCGTCCCTCAACGAGGCGCTGCGCGCCAAGCACCCCGGGGTGGTGGGGGACGACGACGAGGACCCCGTCACGGTCGACTCGACGGTCGACGAGCTCACCGAACTGGCGGGCAGGGTCGGGCTGGAGGTCCCCAGTGGCCAGGGGTGGCTGCACGGCAAGCTCGTCGAGGAGCTCTGGGAGCACCTGTGCGGCGATCAGCTCGACGGACCGGTCTTCGTGCGGGACTTCCCCGTGGAGACCTCGCCGTTGACCCGCGATCACCGCACCGACCGCGGGGTCACGGAGAAATGGGACCTGTACGTCCGCGGATTCGAGCTGGCGACCGGCTACTCGGAGCTCGTCGATCCCGTCATCCAGCGTCAGCGCTTCGAGGACCAGGCACGGCTCGCGGCGGCGGGTGACGACGAGGCGATGGTGCTTGACGAGGAGTTCCTCGCCGCGATGGAGCAGGGCATGCCGCCGACCACCGGGCTCGGGATGGGGATCGACCGGCTGCTCATGGCGCTGACCGGCCTGGGCATCCGCGAGACCATCCTGTTCCCGATGGTCAAGCCGCTGCCGCGCGACTGACGGCGGCGGCCGGCCGGCCGGGTGGGGCCGCGGCCCGGCCGGCGCTCGGGTCGCCGGTCAAGACGCCCCCGCGCCGGCCTCCCGCCGGTCCCACGCGCTGGCGACCAGGTCACGCAGCGCGCGGGCGTCGATCCGGTCGAGCCTGGTCACATAGAGGCAGCCCTTTCCGGTCTTGTGGGGGCCGAGACGGTCGAGCAGCTCCGCCTCGCCGGGCCCGCCCAGGAGCCCGTAGAGGGAGATCGCCGACGACCTCGGGCTGAACCCCACGACGAACGTGTCGCCCTCGCGGCCGCTGTCGTAGACGTAGTGGCTGTGCCCGTATCCGACGATCGAACCGGCCCACATCGCGGCCGGCTCCCCGGTGACCTCGTCGAACATCGCGAGCAGCCGCAGGCCGTCGTCCACGCGCCGAGCGGTGGGAAGGCCCTCGACCCATTCCTTCGGTCCGGCACCGGTGGGCAGGAACGCGGTGTTGTCGTTGCGTCCGGTGGCCGCGGGCCGGGACACGGGGGCGGAGAACGCGAGGCCGGCGGCGGTCAGGGCCTCGCGCAGGACGCCGAGCTGGGACGGTCCGACCCCGTGGAGCGCGAGGACGTCCTTCTCCGGGGTGCCGTCGAGTTGCCGCAGGTCGGTGATTCCCGCGGTGGCCAGGGCGCGCGTCGCCGGGGCCGAGAGCCGTGGCAGCGGCAGCGGGGGACCTGTCATGTCCACGACGCTAGACCGGCACGCACAGTCCGGCCAGGCTCAGGTGCGTAACGATCGACCGTCCCGCGGGGGTGTCAGAACGTGACGATCTCGTCCCCGACCCTCAGCTGCTCGAAGAAGTGTGCGGCCGCCTGCTGGCCCAGGTGGACGCACCCGTGGGACGGTTCGTCCAGCCGACCCTGGTGGAATGCCATGCCGTCCACGGTGAAGTAGGTCGAGTACGGCATCGGGGAGTCGAAGACCCGGCTGTGGTCGTGGCGCACGTGCCGCAGGATCCGGTGCGCGCCCCGCGCGGTCTCGTAGCCGGGCATGCCGGTGGTCACGGGGACGGGACCGTAGGTGATCTCCCCGTCGTCGACCATCCAGGCCCGCTTGCCGTCGACGTCGACGCACGCCTGGGCGGTCGGTGGGCACCGGGATGGCGCGGGTTCGCCGACGGCGTCCGGGGCGCCGGGACCGTTCCCCAGCAGGGTCTGACGCGTCAGTTCGTCCACCTCTTTGGCCTCGACGGGGCCGCCGGCCAGCACGTCGCGGGCGACGAGGTCCACGTCGGTCAGGTGGGCCGGCTGCCCCTGTTCCTCCAGGACCCGGTGGGCGACCGAGCGGACCATCTGCTCGTCGACGGCCGCCGGCTGCGGGGGCGCATCGGTCACGATCCGGGTGTCCGTCTCCGTGACACCGGCGGCGTCGGCGGGCGGGGTGGCCGAGGGCGACACCCCGGACGCGGTCCCGGCGGCGGCGGAGGCGCCGAGCAGCGCGGCGGCGCCGAGGGCCAACAGGCGGACCCGGCCGGTGGTACTACTCCGAGAGGCCATGCCGCGACCCTATCCATTCCCCGCCCGCGGGTCAGCCGGCCCGCGAACTCTCGGACCCCGCTCGGCACCCTCCCGCCGCGGGCCCGTCCGTGGGGACGAGACCGGAACGTGATTGCGAGTCGCCCGTCCAGGCGATCCGGGTGGGCGATAATCCGGGTATGGACACACTCTTATCGCGCGCGGGAGCGGTGGTGGCCGCCGCGCTGATCGCCGTCGGAGGGGCGGCCCCGGTGGCGTCCGCGCAGTTGCCGGTCGCCCTCCCGGCAGAGGTGCAGCAGGTGGTGGACCAGGCGCAGGCGGGCTCGGCGCAGGCGGAGGAGCAGGTGCGGACCTCGGTGGGCGGCTCGCTCGCCGCCGCCGGGATCACCCCGCCACCCGGTCTCGCCCCGTCCCAGGCCCGCTCACCGCAGCCCGCCCCGCCTCCGCCTCCGCCCCCGGACCCGACCCCGCAGAGCCCGTGCCCGCGCACCGCCGCGGCGTGTGTGGACCTGGACGGGAACCGGACGTGGCTGCAGTCCGGGGAGCGTCTGAGCTACGGGCCGGTGCGGATGTCCCACGGCATGGCAGGTTGGGAGACCCCCAGGGGGACCTATCAGGTCACGCGAAAAGTGCGGCACGAGGTGAGCCGGTTGTTCGACAACGCGCCCATGCCCTACGCGGTGTACTTCGTCGGAGGGATCGCGTTCCACGAGGGCGATCCCACGGTGGAGTCGCACGGGTGCATCCGCCTGGACCAGCCCGCGGCCGCCACCTTCTTCGATCGACTGGAGGTCGGCGACACGGTGGTGGTGTTCTAGATCGCCCGTACTAGATCACCTGCGCGTCCATCGGTCGGTGGCCCGAACCGGGGTCCGGGTGGACGTACTCGGCGGTGAGGGCGGCCCACGCCGACACCGCCGCCACCGTGACGAAGCCCAGGGCCGCCACGTAGGGCCCGAAGGTGACCGACGCGTCCGACGGCAGGCCGGACAGCATGGGTTCCGCCTCCCCCGTGGAGGCGATGAGGATCCACACGAACGCGAGGTGTCCGACCAGGGCGCCCGACGCCACCACCGCGGCCGCCAGTGCGAACGCGCCCAGTCGGGTCGCGGCGGTCGCCGCCACCAACAGGAGCATTCCCACCAGGCCCAGGTAGAGCACGGGTGCCACGCTGCGGACGTCGATGAGGTCGGTGATCCCCAGCGCGGTGATCTGCTCTCCCCGCCCGGTGCTCAACCAGGGCAGGTAGAGGCTGAGCAGGGCCACGGCCAGGCCTCCGACCTCCACCAGCGCGCAGAGCCGGCTTCGGCCGCGGGATATGACCTTGGTCCGGGTGGGGGTCCTCGTCGGGAGGGGGATCCGGTGGGGTGGGGGAGGTGTGTACGCGGCCATGAGGATCGCCTTTCGGCGACGCAGGGCCGCCAGTGTGGTCCTGACCTGATGATATGCCCGAACCGTCAGTGCATCCACCCGATGCGGCGGGCCCGCGTCGGCCGGCGTCGCTCAGTCCCGGAGGTGTCGCCCCGCCTCGACGTCCGGGAAGAGGTAGTCGGCGGCGCGGGCCGCCCATACGGACCCGGCAGCCACGAGGACGAACCCCAGCGCGGCCACGTAGGGGCCGAACGTCACGGATGCGTCGGACGGCAGCCCCGCCAGGATCGGGTCCGCGCTGCCGGTGGAGGTACCGAGCGTCCACACGAATGCGAGGTGGGCGGCCAGCACGGCCAGCGCCACGATCGCGCTCGCGTAGGCGAAGGCGCCGAGTCGGGTCACCGTGGTCACCACCACCAGGAAGGACATCAGGACCAGCCCGAGGAAGAGGACCGGGGCGACGCCACGGACGTCGATGATCTCGGTGATGCCGATCGCCGTGATCTGTCCGCCCCCGTCGGCGGAGAGCCAGGGGAGGTAGAGGCTGAGCAGCGCCGCTCCGAGGCCCGCCACCGCGATGAGGGCGCCGATCCGGTTCCGCACGTGCGGGATGAGCCCGTCGTGGGAGGGGGACGTCTCGGAGCGGTCCTCGCGGTGGGGCGCGCGAGGCGTGTACGCGGTCATATCGATCACCCTTCCGGCACGGACGTGCACTTGTGGTGTACGTCACATCCTAGTCCCGGATCGCCCGGGGATCCACCGCCGGTCACCGCCGTCGGTCACCGCCGCCGGTTCGTCCGGCGGGTCGGCTCGGCGGACATGGGATCCTCCGGCCACGGGTGCCTGGGGTACCGCCCCCGCATCTCCGCGCGCACCCCGGGATAGGCCTCGCGCCAGAAGAACGCCAGGTCCCGTGTCACCGCGAGCGGCCGGCCGGCGGGCGAGAGCAGGTGGACGGTCACGGGCACCCGGCCGTCGCAGACGCGGGGGGAGGTGGTCCAGCCGAAGCACTCCTGCAACTTCACCGCCAGCACCGGCGGGTCATCGGACCCGACCTCCGGGTAGTCGACGCGGTAC
Source organism: Dietzia sp. 111N12-1 (assembly GCF_001658045.1). Classification (NCBI taxonomy): domain Bacteria; kingdom Bacillati; phylum Actinomycetota; class Actinomycetes; order Mycobacteriales; family Dietziaceae; genus Dietzia; species Dietzia sp. 111N12-1. Next base: position 93,900 of record NZ_LSSV01000001.1, read on the forward strand.
GACGACGAGGAGGGCACCTGCAGGCGGTCGGGCACCAGCTCGTCGAACCGACCGGCCTCGGGCCAGGGCAGCAGTCGGCGCAGCGCCGGTCCGAGGTCCCGTCCCGCCAGCCGGGAGCCGTGGGCGAGGGCGTCGATCTCCGGACCGAGCCAGTCGTCCAGCCGCTCCGCCAGCCCGTCGGCGGACACGTCCGGCCACGGCGGGCCGAGCTCCCGGTGTGCGAGCCCGAGACGGCGCCACAGCCGGACCGCGTCGTCGTCGGGACCCAGCGCGGCGAGTCCGCCGGCCCGGACCACCGCCGCCACCGCCCGTCCGGCGGCCGCGGGGGAGGGCCGGACCGGTGTGGAGGAGAGCTCGATCGCGCCGAGCCGCCGGATGCGTCGCCCCGCCACCGAACCACTGTCGAAGACGGCCGTCTCGTCGTCGTCGAGGAGGTGTGACGCCGCACGTTCCGCGGTCGGCCGGTCCACGGCGGCGCCCGCGCGGATCACCGCGCCGGCCTCTCCCGCCGCACGCCCGGAGGCGCGACCGACCTCGGCGACCGCGAGCCATTCGTGGCCCGCCAGTGCGGAACCCGGCGGCACCACCGCGCCGGTCCCGGAGGCGAAGGTGTACTGGTCGCCGCGTCGGCGCGCGATGCGGTCCGGGTGGGCGAGCGCCACGACCGTCCCGACGGCGTCCGCCAGCGGGATCCCTCCTCCCGGCTGGCCGCGCCCGCCATTCCCGCCCCGGCCGTCGGCCCGACCGTCGGCCCGGCCGGCACCGCGGTCGCCCCGCACGATCCGCTCGAGGCGGCGGACCTCCCGCTCCCACGACGAGGCGTCCGGCGCCCGTCCCGATCGCAGCGCCCGCAGGTCCGCGACCAGGTCGCCGCCGGGCGAGCGCCGACCCGAGGCCAGCATCGCGACCACCTCGGCGGCCGTCGTCGCCCCGACGAGCCCCGCGCCGTCGAGCAGCGCCCGGGCGTGACGCGGATCGGCCGGCACCCGTGCCAGGTCGCGCCCGCGGTCGGTCACGCGGCCGTCGTCGTCGACCCCGCCCAGGCCGTGCAGCACCCCCTCGGCGCGGGCGATCTCCCCGGACGGCGGCGGATCGGGCAGCGCCAGCCCCTCGCCGCGGGGCGCACCCCAACAGGCCACATCGAGCGCGAACGTCGTCAGGTCGGACGTCGCGATTGCCGGGGTGCGGTGGTCGGGCAGGTGTGAGTACTCCTGCTCCGTCAGGCAGCGCACCGCCACACCGGGGCCGAGACGGGCGGCCCGTCCCGAGCGCTGGACGCACGAGTCCCGCGACGCCGAGACCGTCACCAGCCCGGTCATGTCCCGCGCCGTGTCCCGGCGCGGTTCACGGCTGAGGCACGCGTCCACCACCAGCCGTACCCCGGGCACCGTCAGCGAGGACTCCGCCAGGTCCGTCGACACCACGATCCGCGGCAGCGCCGTGTCGCCCGCCCCGGTCCGTCTCCCGGAACCCGAGACCGCCCGGTCCTGGGCCGCGGCGTCCAGCCCGCCGTGCAGGGGCAGGACCTCGACCGCGTCGCCCGACCTCGCCGACAGCGCGCGCACGACCCGCTCGATCTCGCGCACACCCGGCAGGAACACCAGCGCGTCGACGCCACTCGCGGCGACCTCGCGCGCGGTCACCGCGGCCACGTGGTCCAGGAAGGCGTCGGTGACCCCGCGGGCGTCCAGGCGGGCGGTCGGCGGCGGGGCGTACCGGATCTCCAGGGGGTGCGGTTCCGCGGGGACGTCGACGACCGGCGCCGCGGTGTCCCCGGCCGCGGTCCCGCCGCCGAGCAGTCGGGCGAAGCGCCCTGCCTCCACCGTCGCGGACATCGCCACCACCGGCAGATCGTCGCGCAGCTGCCGCACCTCACACAGCAGTGCGAAGGCCAGGTCGGACTCGACGTCGCGTTCGTGGACCTCGTCGAGCACCACGGCCCCGACACCGGGCAGGTCGGGATCGGCGAGCAGCCGGCGCACCAGCACCCCCGGCGTCACGAACTCGACGAGGGTGTCCCTGCCGACACGCGAGTCCCCACGGACCGTGTAGCCCGCCACGTCACCGGTCCCGGTCCCCGTGAGCGCGGCCAGCCGCCGGGCGGCCGAGCGGGCGGCGACCCGTCGGGGCTGGGTGACGACGACCCGCCCCGACACCGCGTCGGCGACCGCGGGCGGGACGAGCGTCGTCTTGCCGGTGCCGGGCGGTGCCTGGACCACCGCGGTGCCCGACGTGGCGAGGGCGTCCCGCAGGGCGGGCAGGGCCCGGGCGAACGGCAGCCCGCGGCCGATGCGGTCGAGATCGAACGCGCTCACGGCGCCCGGCCGCCGATCGCGTAGCTCATGGCGACGACCCTAGTGGCCGGGGATCCGGCCCGATGCGGGGCGTTCGCTGACGGCGTACACGATCATGCAATCGATCCCCGACCTGCCGCGTTGAACACTGGTGACGGGCCTCGTGCTGCTCCTGCGGTGCAGAGCGTCAGAACCGGCCACTACAGTGGTGAAAAACCGAGGAATGTGAGGTAGCACGATGTTCGAACGGTTTACCGACCGCGCGCGTCGCGTCGTCGTCCTGGCCCAGGAAGAGGCCAGGATGCTCAACCACAATTACATCGGCACCGAGCACATCCTGCTGGGTCTCATCCATGAGGGCGAGGGAGTGGCCGCCAAGGCCCTCGAGTCCCTCGGGATCTCGCTGGAAGCGGTGCGGAGTCAGGTCGAGGAGATCATCGGCCAGGGCCAGCAGGCGCCCAGCGGGCACATCCCGTTCACGCCGCGGGCCAAGAAGGTCCTGGAGCTGAGCCTGCGCGAGGCGCTGCAGCTCGGCCACAACTACATCGGCACAGAGCACATCCTGCTCGGCCTCATCCGTGAGGGCGAGGGCGTCGCCGCCCAGGTGCTGGTCAAGCTCGGCGCGGACCTCACACGGGTGCGCCAGCAGGTCATCCAGCTGCTGTCCGGGTACCAGGGCAAGGAGGCCGAGGCCTCGGGCACGCCCGCCGGCTCCGGTGGCCGCGAGGCCGGGACCCCGTCGTCGTCGACGGTCCTGGACCAGTTCGGTCGCAACCTCACCCAGGCCGCCATGGAGGGCAAGCTCGACCCGGTCGTCGGTCGCGCCAAGGAGGTGGAGCGCATCATGCAGGTGCTCTCCCGGCGCACCAAGAACAACCCGGTGCTCATCGGTGAGCCCGGCGTGGGCAAGACCGCCGTCGTCGAGGGCCTGGCGCAGGCCATCGTCAACAACGAGGTCCCCGAGACCCTCAAGGACAAGCAGCTGTACTCGCTGGACCTCGGCTCGCTCGTGGCCGGGTCCCGGTACCGCGGTGACTTCGAGGAACGCCTGAAGAAGGTCCTCAAGGAGATCAACCAGCGCGGCGACATCATCCTGTTCATCGACGAGATCCACACCCTCGTCGGGGCCGGTGCCGCCGAGGGCGCGATCGACGCGGCGTCGATCCTCAAGCCCAAGCTGGCCCGCGGTGAGCTGCAGACCATCGGTGCCACCACGCTCGAGGAGTACCGCAAGCACATCGAGAAGGACGCGGCGCTCGAGCGTCGTTTCCAGCCGGTGCAGGTGCCCGAGCCGAGCGTCGAGCTGTCCATCGAGATCCTCAAGGGACTCCGGGACCGCTACGAGGCCCACCACCGGGTCACCATCACGGATTCGGCCCTGGCCGCGGCGGCCCAGCTGGCGGATCGCTACATCAACGACCGCTTCCTGCCGGACAAGGCCATCGACCTCATCGACGAGGCCGGTGCTCGCATGCGCATCAAGCGGATGACCGCGCCGCCGGACCTGCGCGAGTTCGACGAGAAGATCGCCGACGCGCGCCGTGAGAAGGAGTCCGCGATCGACGCGCAGGACTTCGAGAAGGCCGCCGGACTGCGGGACACGGAGAAGAAGCTCATCGCCGAGCGTGCCGAGCGCGAGAAGCAGTGGCGCGCGGGCGACATGGACGTGGCCGCCGTGGTCGACGAGGAGCAGATCGCCGAGATCCTGGGCAACTGGACCGGTATCCCCGTCTTCAAGCTCACCGAGGAGGAGACCACCCGTCTGCTCCGCATGGAGGACGAGCTGCACAAGCGGATCATCGGCCAGGAGGACGCCATCAAGGCGGTCTCGCGGGCGATCCGCCGCACGCGTGCGGGGCTCAAGGACCCCAAGCGCCCCTCGGGCTCGTTCATCTTCGCCGGCCCGTCCGGTGTCGGTAAGACGGAGCTGTCCAAGGCCCTGGCGAACTTCCTGTTCGGCGAGGACGACGCGCTCATCCAGATCGACATGGGTGAGTACCACGACCGCTTCACCGCCTCGCGGCTCTTCGGCGCGCCCCCCGGGTACGTCGGTTACGAGGAGGGTGGCCAGCTCACGGAGAAGGTGCGGCGCAAGCCGTTCTCGGTGGTCCTGTTCGACGAGATCGAGAAGGCCCACTCCGAGATCTACAACACCCTTCTCCAGGTGCTGGAGGACGGCCGTCTCACCGACGGTCAGGGACGCATGGTGGACTTCAAGAACACCGTGCTGATCTTCACCTCGAACCTCGGGACCAGGGACATCTCCAAGGCCGTCGGGATGGGCTTCCAGTCCTCCGACAACACCGAGGACGCCTACGAGCGGATGAAGCAGAAGGTCAACGACGAGCTGAAGAAGCACTTCCGCCCGGAGTTCCTCAACCGTATCGACGAGATCGTCGTGTTCCACCAGCTCACGCAGGAGCAGATCGTCCAGATGGTCGACCTCATGGTCAGCCGTGTGGGCGTGGCGCTCAAGGCCAAGGACATGACCATCGAGGTCACCGACCGGGCCAAGCAGCTGCTGGCCAAGCGGGGCTTCGACCCGGTCCTGGGTGCGCGGCCGCTGCGTCGCACCATCCAGCGCGAGATCGAGGACACGCTCTCGGAGAAGATCCTCTTCGGCGAGGTCGCGGCCGGCGAGCTGGTCACGGTCGACGTCGAGGGCTGGGACGGTGAGTCCGACAAGACCGAGGACGCGAAGTTCACCTTCTCGGGCGCCCCGCGTCCCGACGCCCCCACGGACCGTGAGGGCGAGGAGATCACGGCCAGTGTCGCGCCCACCGGAGAGGCCGGCCCGGGTGACTCGCTGCCGCCGACGTCCGGTGGCTTCGGTGGCGGCTCCACCGGCGGGCCCTCGGGCTCGGGCGGCGGGGCGGCTCCCGCCACCACCTGACCGGACGCCGATCCGCCCCGAGCGGCTGACGCAGAGCCCGAGCGGGTGACGCAGAGAACGACCCCCGCCCTGAGGCGGGGGTCGTTCTCGTTCTCCCCCGCTCGGGAACGGGGCGGCGGTGTCGGGCGGAGGGTGTCAGGTGGAGGGTGTCAGGCGGAGGGCTTGACGTCCATCACGACGTCGAACTCCAGCAGGTTCGCGCCCTCGGCGACGGGCTTGCCGTGCTCGCCGGCGTGGGCGGCCCGGGCGTCACCGTCACGCCACGCGGCGAAGGACTCCTCGTCCTCCCAGGTCGTCACCACGAAGTAGCGGGTCTCGCCGCCGGTGGGGCGCAGCAGCTGGAAACCGAGGAACCCGGGCGAGTTCTCGACGGTGTGCGCCCGCTCGGAGAAGCGGCGCTCGAGCTCGGCGCCGGCCTGCGGCGGGACGTTCAGGGCATTGATCTTCACGACGGCCATGGGCCGAGCCTACCGAGGCGGGCCTACGCGGGAAGTGAGTAGTGCTCGCCGACGCGGACGACGAGCCCGTCGCCGAGCAGCGAGTCCAGTGCCCGGTCGCGCTGGGGCGCGTCGGGCCACACCGCGTCCAGGGCACTGCGGGCGGCGGTACCGTCGCCGTCGCGCAGGACGTCCAGCAGCAGCCCCCGCACCTGCCGGTCGGTGCCGGCGAACGTCTGCACCTTGCGCCGCGGGCCGTCCCACTCGGGTCGGCCCGCGGCCAGCCACGCGCAGGTGGGGGCGAGGGGGCAGTCGTCGCAGCGCGGGGTCCGGGCCGTGCACACGAGCGCACCGAGCTCCATGACGGCCACGGAGAACGCCACGGCTCGCTCGCGGTCGTCCGGCAGCAGCGCCTCGACGGCGGCCAGGTCGCGTCGCGTCGACGGGGGCCCGGCCTCCGCGGCGCCGTGCACGGCGCGCGCGACGACCCGCCGGACGTTGGTGTCGACCACGGGGACGCGCCGCCCGTACGCGAAGCAGGCGACCGCGCGCGCGGTGTAGTCGCCGACGCCCGGCAGCGCGAGCAGTTGGTCGACGTCGTGGGGGACCCGACCGTCGTGGAGGTCGACGACGGCGAGGGCGCACTCGCGGAGCCGTAGCGCGCGGCGGGGGTAGCCGAGCTTGCCCCACATGCGGATCACGTCGGCCGGGGCGGCGGCGGCGAGTTCCGCGGGGCCGGGCCAGCGGTCGAGCCAGGCCCGCCAGACGGGCTCGACCCGGGCGACGGGCGTCTGCTGGCTCATGACCTCGCAGAGCAGGATCTCCCATGCGCCGACCTGCCCACCGCGCCACGGCAGTGGGCGGCCGGCGCGGGCGAACCAGGAGAGGAGTGCGGAGGTGTCGAGAGAGGTCAACGCGAGTCTTCCTGGGTCGGCGGGGCACAATATGAGCCATGCCTCATACCAACCCGATCAGCGCATGGGCCTCGCTCCGTGACGGCAACCACCGCTTCGTCGATTGCGAGATGCGTCATCCCAGCCAGAATACCCAGCGTCGCGAGCAGCTCGTCGCCGCGCAGCACCCGAAGGCGGTCCTGTTCGGGTGTTCGGACTCCCGGGTGGCGGCCGAGATCATCTTCGATCAGGGGCTCGGTGACCTCTTCGTCATCCGCACGGCCGGCCACATCATCGACACCGCGGTGCTCGGGTCGATCGAGTACGCCGTCCACGTGCTGGACACGCCGCTGATCGTGGTGCTCGGCCATGACAGCTGCGGCGCCGTCAAGGCGACGGTGGACGCGCTGGCGACCGGGGAGATCCCGCCCGGTTTCCTCCGGGACGTGGTGGAGAAGGTGTCCCCGTCGATCCTCAACGGGCGTCGCGAGGGGCTCAGCAGCATCGACGACTTCGAGGCACGCCACGTGCTCGAGACCGGCGAGCTGCTGCAGCAGCGTTCCAAGATCATCAGCGACCGGATCGACAGCGGCGAGCTCGCGATCGTCGGGGTGACCTACAAGCTCTCCGACGGTCGCGCCTACCTCCGCAGCGTCCTCGGCGACGTGGAGGACGTCGCGCGCGGTCCCGGCGAGGAGATGGTCGCCATCTGACGCCCTCCGGCGGCCCGGCGGCCCGGCGGCCACCCGGTCTGAGGGACACGCCGCGCCGACGGGCAGGTGGGGCACCCGCGCGGCTCTAGAGTTGGACCCGTGCAGGAACCCCAGGGCCCCCTACCGCGCGAAGTCTATGTGCGTCGCCGCGTCGCCGCGGTCGTCGTCGCCGTCATCGCCGTGGTCGTGGTGGTGCTCGCGCTGTTCCTCGCCTCCCGCGACAGCGGGACCGACACCCAGGAGACCGCCGCGGGCGGGGAGAACGGCACGACCGGGGCCGTCGAGACCTCGGAGACGTCGACCTCCGCGACCACCGAGCGGGACGACGACGGAGGCGCCTCGCGGGGCCGGTGCGCCGACGAGGATCTCCGTCTGGACGTGTGGCCGGCCGAGCCCAACGTGCCCGTGGGCTCCGACGTGCGCTTCTTCGTCAACATCGTCAACGTCTCGGACACCACGTGCGACCGGGACCTGTCGGAGGCGCCGCTGTCGTTCGAGGTCTACCGGCTCGACGACAACTCCAAGGTGTGGTCGAGCATCGACTGCACCACGCCGCGCGAGGAGGACCAGGTCGAGCTGCGCCCCGACGAGCCGGAGCCGCGTCAGATCGACTGGACCGGCCGGCGGTCCGCCGAGGGCGCGTGTTCCGAGTCGGACCGGACGCCAGTCGAGGTCGGCGCCTACCAGGTGTACGCACTGGTCGGGAACGTCTTCAGCCCGGCCTCCACCTTCAACGTGGTCGAGGCCCCCGAGTCCTGACCGGGTCCTGACCGGGCCCGCGCCGAGCGATGGGGCGCCGCGGTGGTCGTCAGCCGGTGCCCAGGCCGGTGAGGCGCTGCCGGACGTGGCGGGCCCACAGCGCGCCGACGCCCTCGACGTCGGCGAAGTCCGACTGCTCGGCCGCCAGCAGTGCGGGCACCGATCCGAAACGTTCGACCAGCGCCGTGATCTGCACCGGCCGCAGACGAGGGATGTGCGCGAGCATGCGGTGTCCGCGGGCGGTGACGTGCTCGTCCAGGTCCTCGGGCTCGGCCGGTAGCCCCAGGCAGCGGGCGACGGGCGCGGGCAGGAGCAGGTCGGCGTCGGTCAACGCGGCCAGTCGCTCGAGCCCGGCGGTGACCTGCTCCGGTGTCGGTATCGGGCGTGCATCGCCGTCGACGGCCTCCACGCGGAGGTGATCCGCGACCAGGCCCCACAGTTCATCGGGGGTGTCGGAGAGCAGCTCCTCGAGCTGCAGGGTGGTCTGGCGCCCGTATTCGCCCATCTCCACCGTGAGCTCGGCGAGTTCGGCGCCCAGGCGTTCGAGCCTGAGCAGGCGCTGGGCCATGGTCACGACGTCGCGCACCGAGGCGTAGTCGCCCATCTCCGCCCGGTCGAGCCGGGCGCGGGCACGGGCGGTGCGGGCGCCGTGCCGCTCCATCGTGGCGACCGTCTGGTCGGCCCGGGCCAGCAGGACCACCGGGTCGGCCAGCACCCGGGCCAGTCCGCCGGCGTAGACGGTCACCGTGGTCATCGATGCCGACACGGCCACCGTGGGGACGCCGGTGTGCAGCGCCGTGCGCTCGGCGGCGCGATGACGGGTGCCCGTCTCGACGGCCGGCAGCGACGGGTCGGGGACCAGGTGGACGTTGGCGCGGGTGATCCGGGAGCCATCGGTGGACAGCACGACGGCGCCGTCCATCTTGCTCAGTTCCCGCAGTCGGGCGGGCGCGAACTCGACGTCGAGGTCGACGCCGCCGTCACAGATGGCCCGGACGGCGGGATCGTCACCGAGCACCACGAGCCCCCCGGTGCCGCTACGGCGGATCCGGTCGAGTGCGTCACGCAGCGGGGTGCCCGGGGCGAGTCGCCGCAGGACGGCCCGCATGTCGGGGTCGACCGGTGAACCGTCGGCCGAGCGGGCGGAGAGGGCGGACGTGTCAGTGCTCCTCGGACTCGCCGGCGTACTCCGTCGGACGGGTGTACTCGCCGGCCTCGACGAGCTCGCCCACGACGGCGGCCTCGGTCTCGATCCGGTCGCCGTTGGAGAAGCTCACGGTGGCGGGCACGGAGACCCCGACGTCGAGGTCGTCGGCCGAGGGGAGGGTCGCGGTGGTCTGCTCGACACAGACGCCCTCCGGTGCGGGGGCGGGCTCTGCGCCCTCGGTCGCGTCGACGACGATCGTGCAGCCACGCTGCAGCGGCCGGGTCTCGCCGAGCTGGACCGGGGTGCCGTCGATCTCGACCTGATCGAGGGAGACGGCCTCGCCGAGGCCGTAGCCGGTGAACGAGGCGACGAATCCGACGCGGGCCTCGCCACCGTTCTCGGGGACGACCACCTGCAGGTCGTTGACGTGCAGGTCGCCCGCGGAACCCCGTCCACCGTCGACCGCGGCGACCTGGTTGGCGGTCTGGGAGACCTGGCCGGCGCTGCAGGCCGACGCCCCGAGGGCGGCGCCCACGGCCAGGACTACGAGCGCGGTGCGGCGCAGGCCGGTGTTCGGTGAAGTCACGTCAGGCTCCTCGGGGATGGTCGTCTCTCAGGCCGGTCTCATCGTAGTCCACGGCCCGTCCAGACCGGCGTCAGAGTGGCCCCCTCACACCCGTGGGATTCCCTCGTCAGCCTGTACACGTTGCTGACCTGCGCAAACGGAAAACGCCTGCACTGAGGGCGTGCTAAGATAGGGCGGTCGAAAGGGGAAAGCCACTCATGGAGTTCAAGGTCGGCGACACCGTCGTCTACCCGCATCACGGCGCCGCCACCATCCAGGCGATCGAGATGCGGACGGTCAAGGGCACCGAGAAGGAATACCTCGTCCTCAAGGTTTCACAGGGCGACCTCACGGTGAAGGTACCGGCCGAGAACGCCGAGTACGTGGGCGTTCGCGACGTGGTGGACCAGGCGGGCCTGGACAAGGTCTTCGAGGTCCTGCGCACCGAGCACGCGGAGGAGCCCACCAACTGGTCGCGTCGTTACAAGGCCAACGGCGAGAAACTCGCCTCCGGTGACGTCAACAAGGTCGCCGAGGTCGTGCGCGACCTCTGGCGCCGCGATCTCGATCGTGGCCTGTCCGCGGGCGAGAAGCGCATGCTCGCCAAGGCGCGCCAGGTGCTCGTCGGCGAGCTCGCGCTCGCCGAGCGCTCGGACGAGGAACGCGCTGACGCCCTCCTCGGTGAGGTCCTCGGCTCCGCCGCACCGGCGTGACGCGACCGTCGGAGTGATCGGACACGGTCCGGACGGCCACCCCGCCCCCACGGGCAGGGTGGCCGCCGTCGTTCCCGCGGCCGGTTCCGGGCTCCGGCTCGGCGCGGGACTGCCCAAGGCCTTCGTCGAACTCCACGGCCGGACGATGCTGGAGCGGGCCGTCGCCGGCCTGCTGGACTCGGGGGCCGTCGACGATGTGGTGGTGGTGGTCCCGTCGGACCGCGTCCGGGAAGCCGAGTCGATGCTCGCTCGGCTCCGGGACGATGACCACCTCGTCGTCGTCGCCACCGGCGGCGCGGAGCGCACCGACTCCGTGCGCAACGGGCTCGCGGCGCTGACCGCCACCCACGGTGATGCCGGCGCGGCGGTGTACGACGTCCTGCTGGTGCACGACGCGGCGCGGTGCCTCACCCCCGCCGCACCGACGCGGCGCGTCGTCGAGGCCGTGCGCTCCGGCGAGGTCGCCGTGGTTCCGGTGCTCCCGGTCGTCGACACCGTCAAACAGGTCGACGTCGACGGCTACGTCGTGGGCACCCCCGACCGTTCCGAGCTGCGCGCCGTCCAGACACCCCAGGGATTCGCTCCCGACGTCCTGCTCGCCGCCTACGACGCGGCCGGGGACATCGCCACCGACGACGCCGGCCTGGTCGAACGGATCGGGCAGCGGGTTGCGACCGTCGAGGGAGACGCGCTCGCGTTCAAGATCACCACCGCCACCGACCATGCCCGCGCGCTGACGGAACTCGCCGGATCCCGTCCCGGCTCGGCGCCCCCCGTCCCCGCGGGCCGAATCCAGGAGGACCCGTGACCGGACCCGTCATCCCCCGCGTGGGGATCGGCACCGACGCCCACCGCGTGGATCCCGGAAAGCGCTGCATGATGGCGTGTCTGCACTTCCCCGAGGACAACGGGTGCGAGGGGCACTCCGACGGGGACGTGGTCGCCCACTCCCTGGTCGACGCCCTGCTCTCGGCGGCGGGCCTCGGCGACCTCGGCGCGCTGGTGGGCACCGGACGACCCGAGTACGACGACGTCTCGGGCGAGCGCCTGCTGCGGGAAGCGGTGGCCGAGCTGGACGAGCACGGGTGGGTGATCGGCAACGCCGCCGTGCAGATGGTGGGCAACCGGCCCAAGATGGGGCCGCGCCGTGCCGAGGCCGAGCAGCGATTGTCCGAGATCATCGGCGCCCCGGTCTCCGTCTCCGCCACCACCACCGACGGCATGGGCTTCACCGGCCGCGGTGAGGGGGTCTCCGCCGTGGCCACGGCACTGGTGTACCGGGCCTGACGGCCCGACACCGGTAGACTCGGCACCCGTGACGCTCCATCTGTACGACACCGCCGCCCGCTCCCTGAGGGAGTTCACCCCCGTCCGGGAAGGGCACGCGTCCGTCTACCTCTGTGGAGCCACCCCCCAGTCGGTCCCGCACATCGGCCACGTCCGCTCCGGCGTCGCGTTCGACATCCTGCGCCGCTGGCTGCTCGCCAACGGCTACGACGTGGCGTTCGTGCGCAACGTCACCGACATCGACGACAAGATCCTCACCAAGGCCGCCGAGAACGGGCGCCCGTGGTGGGAATGGGCGGCCACCCACGAGCGCGAGTTCACCCGCGCCTACGACGCGCTCGGCGTGCTGCCGCCGTCCACCGAGCCACGCGCGACCGGGCACGTGACCCAGATGATCGACTACATGGAGAGGCTCATCGAGCGGGGTTTCGCGTATCCGGCCGAGGGCAGCGTCTACTTCGACGTCGCCGCCTGGTCGGCCGCGCCCGAGGGCGACTACGGGCACCTGTCCGGACACCGACTCGACGAGGTCGACCAGGGCGAGTCCGCCGACCTGCGCGGTAAGCGCGACACGCGGGACTTCGCCCTCTGGAAGGCCGCCAAGCCCGGCGAGCCCGCCTGGCCCACCCCGTGGGGCGACGGTCGGCCCGGGTGGCACCTCGAGTGCTCGGCCATGGCCACCTGGTATCTCGGCCACACCTTCGACATCCACGGCGGCGGCCTCGACCTGCAGTTCCCGCACCACGAGAACGAGGCGGCCCAGTCCCATGCCGCCGGCGACGGGTTCGCCCGCTTCTGGCTGCACAACGGCTGGGTGACGATGGCCGGCGAGAAGATGAGCAAGTCACTGGGCAACGTGCTCAGCGTGCCCAACATCCTCACCGCCGTCCGCCCCGTGGAACTGCGCTACTACCTCGGAAGTGCGCATTACCGGTCGATGCTGGAATACTCTCCCGAGGCACTGCAGGAGGCGGCCGCGGCCTACCGCCGGATCGAGGCGCTCGTGCACCGGGTGAACGAGGCCATCGGGTCGGGAACGGCACCGGGGGGCGACGTCCCGGTCGGCGAGTGGACCGACGGGTTCGCCGCCGCGATGGACGACGATCTCGGGGTCCCCGCCGCGCTGGCGGAGATCCACGGCCGGGTCCGCGCCGGCAACACCGCGTTGTCGTCGGGGGATCTCGACGCGGCGCTCGCGGCGGCGTCGTCCGTCCGGGCGATGGCCGCGGTGCTGGGCGTCGACCCGCTGGACCCGCAGTGGACCTCCGCCGGGGGTGGGGAGGACGCGGCGTTGACAGCACTCGATCTCCTCGTGCGCGCAGAACTCGAGGCCCGCGCCGACGCGCGGGCGAACAAGGACTTCGCCACCGCCGACGCCATCCGTGACCGACTGGTCGCGGCGGGTATCGAGGTGGCCGACACCGCGGACGGCCAGAAGTGGTCGCTCGCCAACCGGAAGGACTGACATGGCGGGCAATTCGAGCCGGCGCGGAGCGATCCGCAAATCCGGCACCAAGAAGGGACAGGTCGTCGGCTCCGGCGGCCAGCGCCGTCGCGGGCTCGAGGCGCGCGGCGCCACCCCCAAGGCCGAGGACCGGACCTACCACCCGGCGCACCGCAAGGCCAAGGCCGCGTCGCGCAAGTCGGACGGTGCCCAGCAGCGCCGCCAGTACGCCCAGAAGAAGGCCGACGGGCCCGAACTCGTGGTGGGCCGCAACCCGGTCGTGGAGTGCCTGCGCGCCGGAGTCCCGGCGACGGCGTTGTTCGTGGCCGTGGGGGCCGACAACGACGAGCGGCTCACCGAGGCCGTGCGGTTCGCCGCCGACAAGGGGATCTCGATCCTCGAGGTGCCCCGCCACGATCTCGACCGGATGACCTCCAACGGCATGCACCAGGGGATCGGTCTCCAGGTGCCTCCCTACGAGTACGCCGACCCGGACGACCTCATCCAGAGCGCCATGCACTCCTCGAAGCCGGCCCTGCTGGTGGCGCTCGACAACATCACCGACACGCGCAACCTCGGCGCCGTCATCCGGTCGGTCGCGGCCTTCGGTGGGCACGGCGTGCTGATCCCCGAGCGGCGCAGCGCGTCCATCACCGCGGTGGCGTGGCGCACCTCGGCCGGCGCCGCGGCCCGCCTGCCCGTGGCCAAGGCGACCAACCTCAACCGGACGCTGCTCGACTGGGCCAAGGAGGGCGCGCAGCTCGTCGGCCTGGACGCCGGGGGCGACGTCTCGTTGGACGACTACGACGGCACCGGTCCCACGGTCATCGTCGTGGGTTCCGAGGGCAAGGGCCTGTCCCGCCTCGTCCGCGAGAACTGTGACTCGATCCTATCCATCCCGATCGCGTCCGAGGTCGAGAGCCTCAACGCCTCGGTGGCGGCGGGCGTGGTGCTCTCGGAGTTCGCGCGGCAGCGGCGCGTCAAGCGCTGACCCGCCGAGGCGGGAGCCCGGCCCGCCCGGCCCGCGGCATCCGCCCGGCCCGCCAGCGCGCTGGTCCGCGGCATCCGCTACCGCCTCTGGCGTCTCGCACACGCGCCTGAACGTTCGCTCGCCGGCATGGCGTCTGGCTTGCCCCGATGCGCGCGCGAGACGCCATGCCGACGAGCGGCTGTGGGCTGGCCGAGCAGGCGCGTGAGCGAGACGCCAGGCGCGGGAGCGGCTGTAGATGCGGGCGCAGGTCGGGCGCAGGGGCCGTCCCGCGGAGGGTGTCAGGCCCGCGGCCGGCGCGGGGAGCGGCACCGGTCGAACGCCGACCGGGCGTGCTCCCAGGACTCCACCCCGTAGTACAGGTGGCCGGCGATCATGTAGAGCGCGGCGAACCGCTGGTAGGTCCACGCCCGGTCGAGGAAGGTCTCGTCGGCCCGCCCGGTGTAGTGGGCCAGCACGTCCTCGACGAAGCGCGGGCCGTATTCGTACAGCTCGGCGAAGTCGACGGCCGGGTCGCCCAGGCACATGTCGGTGAAGTCGATGAGGCCGAGCCTGCCGGGTCCGCCGAGCCTGCCGGGCCCACTGACCCCACCGGCCCCGCCGAGCCCGCCGGCCGCTTGCCCGGCCGCCTGCCCGCGGTCCCAGTACAGGTGTCGGACGTAGACGTCGTTGTGCAGCAGCACCCGCGGTAGGAGGGTGGACTGCAGCGCCCCGACCTCGTCGCAGATCTCCCGGGCCGTGGCCATCTCGGCGTCGGTGAACACCGCCGGCAGGTTGTTGTCCACGATCCCGCGGACGAAGTCCAGGTTCTCCGGCTGGTAGGAGTGGGGCACCCGGTCGATCGGGGGCGCCGAGGTGTCCTGGATGTGCAGCGCGGCCAGCATCGCGCCGAGTTGGGCGGCGAGTGTCGTCCTCTCGGTGGCGGGCAGGCTGTCGAACAGCTCCGGGGTGAGGCGCTGCCCGCGCACCAGCGGGTACCCGGCGAAGCGGCCGTGCGCGGGTACGTGGGAGTAGTGGGGGAGCGCGGCGTCGACGCGTCCCGCCAGGTGATCGAGGACCGCGATCTCGGTCGGCAGCTGCGCGAGGGCCTGGTCGTCGGCGGGGAACCGGAACACCAGTTCGCGGTGGCCGTGCGCATCCGCCCCGGAGCACCCGCGGCAGATCATCACGACGTGGTCCCAGCCCTCTTCGATCCGCTCGGCGGAGTCCCAGGTCAGGGTGGGGTAGGCGGCGCGAATGGCCTCGAGTTCGGTGGCATCGTCGGGCGTTACGGCAGCACCGTCCGCCCCAGTACCGTCCGCCCCAGCACCGTCCGGCTCAGCACCGTCCGGCCCGGCGCCCCCGGTCATCGCCGCACCGCCGCGACACCGCGGCACGCGAGGTAGATGACGAACGAGATCGTGGTGACGAACACCGAGACCGGCACGCCCGGCGCGAGGGAGAGCAGCATCCCCCCGACGGCCGCGATCTCGGCGAACAGGATCGTCAGCCCGATCGCCCGCAACGGGCTGGAGGTGACAGCGGCTGCGGCGGCGGCGGGCGTGATGAGCAGGGACAGGACCAACAGTGCGCCGACGACCTGCACGGCCTGCGCGGCGGCCAGTCCCACGAGCACGGCGAAGACCATGTTGATGGCCCGCACCGGGACGCCCCGCGCCTCGGCGACCTCGGGGTCGGCCGACGAGAACACCAGTGGCCGGTACAGCACGATCAGCGCGCCGCAGATGATGGCCGCGACCACCGCCATCTGCACCAGCCCGTGCTCGGATACTCCCACGATCTGCCCGGTGAGCAGGGAGAAGCTCGTCCCCGAGCGGCCGGGGTAGAGATGGATGAACAGCACGGCCAGGCCGAGTCCGAACGCCAGCACGACGCCGATGGAACTGTCGCGCTGGGACGCCCGCGAGCCCATAAGGCCGAACATGAGGGCGGCGATCACCGACCCCACGATCGCACCGAGCCCCAGGTTGAGCCCGAACAACAGCGCGGCGGCGGCGCCGGTGAGGGCGAGCTCGCTGGCGCCGTGCACGGAGAACGACATCTGCCGCATCACGATGAACGGCCCGATCGCCCCGGAGAGCAGGCCGAGCAGCGCGATCGCGGCGAGGCCGAAGAGCACGAAGTCCTGCTCCAGCAGGTACGCGGTGGTCTCGGTGTCGGCGATGGACCCGAGGATCTCGAGCAGTCGGGCCATCAGTGCGCTCCGTGTCCGTGGTCGTGGCCGCCTGCGGCGTCGTCATCGTGGTGGTGGTGCCCGCTCGACCAGGGTTCTGCGACGAGGTGCTGGGTGTCGCCCACCACGACGATCTGTCCGCGCACGCGCAGGACCTCGACGGGGGAGGAGTACAGCTCGGACATGACCTCGGTGGTGAAGACCTCGTCCGGGGTGCCGATGCGGTGCCGGCCGTCGACCAGGTAGACGATCCGGTCGACCATCGGCAGCACCGGGTTGATCTCGTGGGTGACGAACACGACCGCGGTGTCGTGCTCGCGGCGTCGGTGGTCGAGTACGGAGGCGACGGTGCGTTGACCGGTGAGGTCGAGGCTGAGCAGCGGTTCGTCACAGAGCATGACGCACGGGTCGCACGCGATGGCCTGGGCGACCCGCACGCGTTGTTGCTCGCCGCCGGACATCCGGCCGAGTGGCTTGTCGGCGAGCTTTCCGGCCGCGAGCCTGGTGAGGGCGTCGTCGACGATGCGCCGCTTTCCGGCGCGCCGTGACGGCCAACCGGGGCCCCAGCGGGTGCCGTCGATCCCGAGGGACACGAGGTCGCGTCCGCGCAGGGTGATGCCGGGGTCGAAGGCGCGCTGTTGCGGTACGTAGCCGAGGTGGGTGCCGCGGTCGCCGGGGGCGCGACCGTCGACGAGGACGGTGCCGGAGTCGGGCCGGTGTTCGCCGAGCAGCACCTTGAGCAGGGTGGTCTTGCCGGCGCCGTTGGGTCCGAGGACGGCCACGAACTCGCCGGGGGCGATCGCCAGGTCGAGGTCGCGGATGAGGGTGCGGCCGCCGCGGGAGACCGTCACGCCCTGCAGCGCGACGACCGGTCCGGGGCCGGGGGCGCCGCGGGCGTGGCCCGACCCGGGTTCAGTGGCCACCGTCGCCCACCGGGGTCGCGTCGGCCAGTGCGCCGGAGAGGTCGTCGACGATCCCCGTCATCCAGCCGATGTAGTCGGCGCCCTCGGGGAGGGTCTCGGTGAGGTCGACGACGACGAGGTCGGCGTCCTCGGCCGCGTCGCGGACGCGGGCGGTCACGGAGGTCTCGGTCTGGGTGTTGAAGGCCAGGAACGCGACCCGTCTCTCGGCCAGCAGGTCGAGCATGGCGGCGAGGTCGGCGGCGGACGGGTCGGTGTCGTCCTCGACGGAGGCGAGGAACCCGCGCGGCGTCAGGTCGGTCAGATGCGCGGCCTCGAACAGGTGCGCGCCGACCCGCTCGGTCTGGGCGTAGGGGAAGTGGCCGCGGTCGTGGATCTCGTCGAGCTGCGCCTCGAGGGGGGTCAGGGCGTCGGCGAAGGCGCGGGCGTTGTCGCGGTATCGCTCGGCGTTGCCGGAGTCGATCGCGGCGAGTTCCTCGGCCACACGCTCGGCTACGGCGGCGGCGGTGGGCAGGCTGAACCACACGTGCTCGTTGCCGGCGGCCTCGTGGGCATGGTCCGCGTGGTCCTCCTCCGCGTGGTTCAGCCCGTCCACGGCCGCACCGGTGACCCGCTCGAACTCGTCGACCCCCCGTACGACAGGGACGTCCCCGGCGTTGTCCAGCGCCATGTCGACGAAGGCGTCGTAGCCGGCGCCGTTGTAGACGACCAGGTCGGCGCCCGCGACCGCGGCGGCATCCGCAGGGCTGGCCTCGTAGGAGTGCGGGTCGGCGGCCGGGTCGGAGATCACCGACTCCACCGAGGCGTTGTCGCCGGCGACCTGCTCGGCGATGTCCGCGTAGACGGTCGTCGAGGCGACCACGGTGGGCCCGTCGTCGCCCGTGCCGGCGTCGCCGTCGGTGCCGCAGGCGGTGAGCACGCCCCCGCCCAGGAGGGCGGCCGCGGCGAGGGCCAGCGCGCGGGGCGTGCGGGCGGGGGAGGTGCGGGCGGGTGAGGTGCGGGCGGGTGAGGAGGACGACATCACGTGGACCACTCTCGTAGTAATGGGAACCGTTGTCGTTAAGTGTAGATCCGCGACACGGCGAGTGTGTACATCCGGGGGTGTCAGCCCCGCAGATCGGCGAGGGTGTCGAGCAGCTCCACGACGGCGGGGATGTCCGCGACGCGGTGCGCGGCCGCCGTCTCGCCCTCGCCGACCTTGACGCCGACATCCTGCGGTCGCAGGCGCGCGAAGCCGCGCTCGTCGGTGACGTCGTCGCCGACGAACAGCGCCACCTCCGCTCCGGTCTGTTCGACCATCGTCTCGATGGCCGCGCCCTTGCTCGCCTCCCGCACGGCGATCTCCACGACGTTCTTGCCCTCGGTGACGAACACCCCGTCGAACGCGGCGGGCCCCGCCATCGCCTCGGACTGCGCGCGGTCGCGCTCGGCGGGGTCGGCCACCGGGCGGACGTGCAGGACGGCGGCCGTCGGCTTGGACTCGACGTGCGCCCCGGGGGTGCGGGAGACGATCTCCTCGAGGGCGGACCGCACCCGGGACAGCAGCGCCACCTCGTCGTCGTCGAGGGGGGAGTCGAAACCACCCTCCCACTCCGACCCGTGGCTGCCCACCAGGACCACCGGGGCGTCGGCGCCGCTCACCTCCGCCAGGGCCGCGCGGTTTCGGCCGGACAGCAGGGCGACGGTGGTCCGGGGCAGCCCCGCCAGTCTCGCCAGGGCGTCCGCGGCACCGGGGGCGGGCACGGCCTTCGTGGGGTCATCGACGAACGGGGCGAGCGTGCCGTCGTAGTCGCACGCCACCACGAGGGTGGGGGCGTCGGCGGCGCGGCGCAGCGCCTCGTCCAGGGTCTCGGCGGTGGTCATGGACGTCAGGATAAGCGCGCCGCCCGGACCCGGGCACCGCGAAAGCGCCCGGCGCGTCATGTGACGCGTGTTACGTTAAGGAGACTCAAAGGCTGAAGTCGGGCGTCGGAAGGACGCACCGGTGAGCGCAGAGGATCGGGCACCGGGTGCGCCCAGTGTCCGACCGCGACCGGAAGGTGAGAAGACCATGGCACCATCAGTGCTGAGGACATCCGTACGCCGTCGTCCGATGAGCGTGATCGCCGCCGCCGCGGTGATCGGCCTGGGGCTCACGGGCTGTACATCGACGAATTCCGACGACGACTCGAGCCTGCTGGAGACCCTGCAGGACCGCGGCAGCGTGACGGTCGGCTTCGCCGGCGAGGCGCCCTACTCGTTCCAGGAGAACGGCGAGCTCACCGGCGCCACGGTCGCCCTCCACCGCGAGATCTTCGGGAATCTGGGCATCGACACCGTCGAGGGCGTGAACGCGGACTTCGGTGCCCTCATCCCCGGTCTCCAGGCCAACCGCTTCGACGTGGTGAGCGCGGGCATGTCGATCCTCCCGGAGCGCTGCGAGCAGGCCGCGTTCAGCGAGCCCGAGTTCAACTACACCACCGCCCTCATGGTCGAGGAGGGCAACCCGATGAACCTCACGGACATGCAGTCCGTGGCCGAGAGCGGTGCGCGGCTCGCGACGATGACGGGGGCGATCGAGTCCGACTACGCCTCCGAGCTGGGTATCGAGAGCATGCAGGTCGCCACCCCCCAGGACGGGATGGACGCGGTCACCTCCGGGCGCGCCGACGTCTTCGCCCTGACCGGCATCTCGCTGAACTGGATGAAGAACAACAACCCCGACGCCCCCGTCGAGGTGACCGAGTCGTTCGTCGCGGAGATCAACGGCGAGCCGCAGGTCGGCGCGGGCGGTACCGTGTTCCGCACCGACGACCAGGAGCTCCTCGACGCCTACAACGAGGAACTGGCCAAGATCACCTCCGATCCGGAGAAGTACCTCTCCATCGTGGGTGAGTTCGGGTTCACCGAGGGGGAGCTCCCCGACCCCGCGCTGACGACCGCCGACCTCTGCGCCGGCGAGTGACGGTGCACGGAGTCCGGTGACGAACGACCGTGGAAAGTAACATCGAGGCCTTCCTGGAGGCGTGGCCCCGCTTCCAGGAAGGCATCGTCACCACCATCTATCTGACACTGGGCGGTGCGGCGCTGGGCTTCGCCATGGCGCTGGTCCTCGGCGTGGCGGCCGGGTCCCGCCTCATGGTGATCCGCGGGGTGTCGAGGACGATCGTCGAGTTCTTCCGGGGCACCTCGTTGCTGGTGCAACTGTTCTGGCTGTTCTTCGTGCTGCCGCTGCTCGGCTACGAACTCGATCCGCTCTTCTGCGGAATCCTGGCGCTGGGACTCAACTACGGCGCGTACGCCGCCGAGGTGGTCCGTGGTTCGCTGGCCGCCGTCCCGACCCCGCAGAAGGAGGCCGCGGTCGCCCTGAACTTCTCGCCCTGGCATCGCATGTCCAAGGTCGTCTTCCCGCAGGCGTGGGTGCAGATGATCCCGCCGCTGAACAATCTCCTGGTCCAGCTCCTCAAGGGGAGCGCGCTGGCCAGCTTCATCCTGCTGCAGGACCTGACCTTCCACATCGGGGAGCTGCGCCGCGTGACCGGCGATACGGTGTTCGCCTTCGGCGTCGGGCTGATCCTCTACTTCGTCATCGCGTACGTCCTCACCCTGTTCATGAATCTCCTCGAGGTCCGGGCGAAGTCCCGACTGGGGGCGGGGCCGTCGCTCCGTGAGGTGCTCAGTTTGCGACCCGAACGGGTCAACGAGGCAGTGGGGGTGGGCCGATGAGCGTCGACTGGAGCTGGGAACGCGCCATCGAGAGCATCCCGATCCTGCTGGAGGGGTTCCGGATCACTCTGCTGGCCACCGTCGTCGGCTTCCTCATCGCCGCGGTGCTGGGACTGGTCGTCGCGATGGTGCGTCGCGCCGCGCCCGCCGTGATCACCGTGCCCCTGCGCCTGGTCACCGAGTTCATCCGCCTGACCCCTCTCGTCGTCCAACTGTTGTTCGCGTACTTCCTGCTCCCGCAGTTCACCGCGCTGCAGATCGGCATCGCCGTGATCGGCGTGCACTACGCGACCTACATGGCGGAGGTGTACCGCGCGGGCATCGACGCGGTCCCGACCGGGCAGTGGGAGGCCGCCCGGGCGCTGTCACTCCCCACGGGGCGCACGTGGCGCGCCGTCGTCCTGCCCCAGGCGATCCGCAACACGGTCCCCGCGCTCGGCAACTACGCGATCTCCCTGTTCAAGGACACCCCGTTCCTGTTCGCGATCACGGTGGTGGAGATGGTGACCGCCGCGCAGCAGTACGGCGCCCGCAACTTCCAGTACCTCGAGCCCATCACCCTCGCCGGGGTGATCTTCCTGCTCGCGAGCTACCCGACCTCGATCCTCATCCGGAGACTGGAGAAGTCCCTTGTCTACTGACCCCAGCACGCCGACGCGGCCGAGCACG
Source organism: Dietzia sp. 111N12-1 (assembly GCF_001658045.1). Lineage (NCBI taxonomy): Bacteria > Bacillati > Actinomycetota > Actinomycetes > Mycobacteriales > Dietziaceae > Dietzia > Dietzia sp. 111N12-1. The sequence goes on from NZ_LSSV01000001.1 coordinate 115,500, forward strand.
CCGACAGGCGGCGAGTCGCCGATGGTGGTGTTCGAGAAGGTGGTCAAGCAGTTCGGCGACCACGTGGTCCTGGACCACCTCGACTTCACCGTGCAGCGGGGCGAGCGGGTCGCGCTGATCGGCCCCAGCGGGTCGGGCAAGACGACGATCCTGCGCCTGCTGATGACCCTCGAGGAGGCGAACGACGGCGTGATCTGGGTGGAGGGCGAACCCCTGACCCACCAGTTCAAGGGCGACAAGCTGGTCAAGGCCTCCCAGAAGCACCTGCGCGCCGTCCGCTCGAAGATCGGGATGGTGTTCCAGCAGTTCAACCTGTTCCCCAACATGACGGTGCTCGAGAACATCACCGAGGCGCAGATCCACGTCCTGGGGCGGTCCAAGGGGGAGGCGGTGGAGCGGGCACGTGAGCTCCTCGACACCGTCGGTCTCGCGGACAAGGAGAACGCCCACCCGACCACGCTGTCGGGCGGGCAGCAGCAGCGGGTCGCCATCGCCCGGGCGCTGGCGATGGATCCCGACATCCTGCTCCTCGACGAGGTCACCTCGGCTCTCGATCCCGAGCTGGTCGCCGACGTGCTCGGGGTGCTGCGGATGATCGCCGAGTCCACCGACATCACGATGCTCATCGTGACCCACGAGATGGGGTTCGCCCGCGACGTGGCCGACCGCGTGCTGGTGTTCGATCAGGGCAAGATCGTGGAGGAGGGCACCCCCGAGGCCATCTTCACCGCTCCCAAGCAGGACCGGACACGCACGTTCCTCAAGGCCGTCCTCGAACGGTGACCCGCCCCGTGTGGCGTGACGCTTGACCGTGACCCGGCTGCCTGTAGGATTGTCGACAATCAGACGGTTCCATGGAAGGCGCGCCGATGACCCTGTCGCACACGGCCCTCGAACTGGCCGACGGCTACCGCCGGGGCGAACTCTCCCCGGTTGATGCCGCCGAGGAGGTGCTCACCGCGATCTATCGGGTCGACGGCGAGATCAACGCCTTCTGTCACGTCGACCGTGACGCGACGCTGACGGCCGCGCGGTCGTCCGAGGAGCGGTACCGCCGAGGTGAACCGCTCAGCCCGCTCGACGGCGTCCCCACCACGATCAAGGACATCTTCTACACCCGCGGCGTCCCGACGCTCCGGGGTTCCCGCCTCCTGGCCGACAAGCCCGGTGCGTCCGATCCCGCCTCGTGGCCCGACGACGCCCCCGTCACGTCGGCGGTCGGCGAGGCCGGGTGCGTGGTGATCGGCAAGACCACCACCCCGGAGTTCGCGTGGAAGGGGGTCACGGACAACACGCTCACCGGGATCACCCGTAATCCGCACGACCCGGGCCTCACCCCGGGCGGATCCAGCGGCGGGGCGGCGGCCGCGGTCGCCGCCGGGCTCGGCCAGCTCGCGCTGGGCACCGACGGTGGCGGGTCGGTGCGCATCCCCGCCGCGTTCTGCGGGATCGTGGCGCTCAAGCCCACCTACGGCGTAATCCCTATGTTCCCGTCCAGCCCGTTCGGCACGCTCGCGCACGCCGGGCCGATGACCCGCACGGTCGCCGACACGGCCGCGTTCATGGACACCCTGCTGCGTCCGGACCCCCGCGACTGGTCGGCGGTGCCGGCGCGCGCGACGACCCCCGGTCCGGGCGGGTACCTCGCTGCGGCCGTCGACGGCTCACGCGGGGACCGCCCACTCGAGGGGCTGCGCGTCGCGTACAGTCCCGACCTCGGTTTCGGTACCACCGACCCGGAGGTCGAGCGGGAGGTCGGACGCGCGGTCGCCGTGCTGGAATCGTTGGGGGCGCGGGTCGAGACGGTCGACCCCGGGATCACCGATCCGGTCGACGCGTTCCACGTCCTGTGGTTCGCCGGTCTCGCCGCGGTCCTCGCACCCCACGGGCCGGGCGCCGTCGACCACGTCGACCCGTCGATGCGCGAGGCGCTGGGGCGGTACCACGACTACTCCGCCGCCGACTATCTCGACGCCGTGGCGGTGCGGATGGCCCTGGGCGCGCGGATGGCCGACTTCCACCGGGCCCACGACATCCTCATCACGCCCACCACGCCGATCGCCGCCTTCGCCGTGGGATCGGACGTGCCGCCGGGCTGGGACAGTCCCGACTGGACGTCGTGGACGCCGTACACCTATCCGTTCAACATGACCCAGCAGCCGGCGCTGAGCGTCCCCTGCGGGACGACCGACGCGGGCCTCCCGGTGGGGCTGCAGGTGGTGGGTGCGCGGTTCGAGGACCGACTGGTGGTCCGGGTCGGTGCCGCACTCGAAGCCGCGCTCGGTCAGGTCGTGCCCACCCCGCGGGTCCACGCGGCGGGGCGTCCGGGGGACGGTCGGCCGTGATCGACTCGACCGCGGGACTGGAACCCGTCGTCCAGGAGTCGACGCCGTCCCTCATTGCACGCGCTCTCCGGAGGGGCATCGCGGACGGCTCCCTGGCCCCCGGGACGCAGCTCGGCGAGGCCGCTCTCGCACGCTCGCTCGGCGTGAGTCGCGGCCCGCTGCGCGAGGCGATGCAGCGGCTCACCCAGGAGGGGTTGCTCGTCTCGCACCGCAATCGCGGACTGTTCGTCGCCGACCTGACGCCCGACGCCGTCGAGGACATGTACCTGCTGCGGACGACCATCGAGACCGGCGCTCTGGAGCGGGTGCTCGAACTGGGTCTGGGGGAGGCCACGGCCGACGCCCTCGACGCGGCCGTCGACGCGATGGCGGCGCTGGCCGACGAACCCCGGTCCGCGGCCATGGTGGCGGCGGATCTGGACTTCCACCACGCGCTGGTGGAGGCCGCGCGGAGCCCGCGGTTGTCGCGGGTGCACGAGACCGTGGTGGTGGAGACGAGCATGTGCCTCCACGCGATGCGCAGCACCTATACCGACGCCGCGTCCAGGCTCGCGGAGCACCGGGCGATCGCGGACGCGGTGCGCTCCGGTGACCGGCTCCGGGCCCGGTCGTTGCTCGTCGACCACATGCGGGACGGGCTGGCCAGGGTCAGCGAGGGCGCGTAGCTCAGGGGAGGGCGGTCAGGGCACGGCGGTCAGTGGCTCGACCCGAGGCCGTTGCGCAGTGCCCACGCCACGGCCTGCGGCCGGGTCGTCACCCCGATCTTGCGATACGCGTCCCGGATGTAGGACTTCACGGTGTTGATCGACAGGTAGCAGGCCACGGTGATCTCCTCGTTCGACCGGCCCTGGGTGATCAGCGCGAGCATCTCCGCCTCCCGAGGGGTCAGTCCGACACCACCGGTGGGCCACGGCGCGGCCGGCCCGGAGTCCTCCCGGTCGATCACCGTGACCCGCTCACCGGCAGCGATGCGTTCGATACCGCTGACCAGCTCGTCCCCGATCAGGGACTTGGCGAGAAAACCCCGGGCCCCGGCCGCCAGCGCCTCGTCGACGGCCCGCGGATCGGTGATGAACGAGTAGACCGCCACCGCGCCGATCTGCGGGTCACGGGCCATTTCGGCGCACCGCTGCTGCCACCCGGGGCCGGAGCCGAAGGTGTCGAACAACGCGACGTCGACCGGCGTGGCCACGTCGGTCGCGTGATGGGTCGGCACCACCTGTACCCGGTCGGCATACGGGCCCAACAGGGCTTCCACGCCGGCGACGACCAGCGAGTAGTCGTTGACCACCGAGACCCGGACCTTCATGAAGGGACATTAGCAGTTGTGACCCATCCCACCCCTGGGGGTGTGCCGAATCCCCCCGGGACATCGGAAGCTGGACCGGACGGCGAGGGGAACCATGATGCAGACCGCGATGACCAGACTCGACGATCGGTGGGCGTGGGCCGACTCCGGGATGTGCCGCGAGATCCCGGACCTGTTCTACAACTCGGAGGACGAGGCCAAGTCGACGCGGCGCCGCAAGGAGGCCGCCGCCAAGAAGCTCTGCGGGCAGTGTCCCGTCATCGACGCGTGCCGTCAGCACGCGATGGCCCAGCGTGAGTTGTACGGCGTCTGGGGCGGGATGACCGAGGCCGAGCGTCACCGCCGGGCCGGCCGCGTCCGCACCGGCTAGGGGAGCAGGAGGGCCGGCCCGGCGCGGGTCGGCTCAGTGTGAATCGGCTCAGCGCACGGGGATCGCGACCAGCTTGGTCTCGACGAACTCCTCGATCCCGCTGAGCCCGCCCTCGCGCCCCAGCCCGGACTGCTTGATGCCGCCGAACGGGGCGGCCGGGTTGGACACCACGCCGACGTTGATGCCGACCATGCCGGCCTGGAGCCGCTCGGACATGGTCATGGCGCGGTCGAGGTTCTCGGTCATGACGTAGGAGACCAGTCCGAACTCGGTGTCGTTGGCCAGTGCGACGGCCTCGTCGTCGGTGTCGAACGGTACGAGGGCGGCGACGGGGCCGAAGATCTCGGTCGACATCAGCTCGGCGTCCGGGGTGACACCGGTGAGCACGGTGGGCGGGTAGAAGTAGCCGGGACCCTCGAGGCGCGAGCCGCCGGTCAGCACCTCGGCCCCGCGCTCGACGGCGTCGTCGACCAGGTCCACGACCTTGGTGACGGCCTTCTCCTCGACCAGCGGGCCCACGTCGGTGCCCTCGGTGGTGCCGTCGCCCACGGTCAGGGCGGACATCTTCTCGGTCAGGCGCCGACCGAACTCGTCCAGCACCGAGCGGTGCACGAGGATCCGGTTGGCGGACGTGCAGGCCTCGCCCATGTTGCGCATCTTGGCGGCCATCGCCGCGGCGACGGCGGTGTCCATGTCCGCGTCCTCGCAGACCACGAACGGCGCGTTGCCGCCGAGCTCCATGGAGGTGCGCAGCACCCCGCGCGCGCACTGCTCGAGGAGCATGCGGCCGACGGGCGTGGATCCGGTGAAGGACAGCTTGCGGGCGATGCCGGAGTCGATCCACGGCTCCACCACGCCCCCGGCGTCGGTCGTGCACACCACGTTGAGGACGCCGTCGGGCAGCCCCGCCTCGCGCAGGAGGTCCACCACGTACAGCGAGGTCAGTGGCGTGAGGTTGGCGGGCTTGAAGACCATGGTGCAGCCGGCGGCGATGGCGGGTCCGATCTTGCGGGTGGCCATGGCGAGCGGGAAGTTCCACGGGGTGATGAGGATGCACGGTCCCACGGGCTCGTGGGTGACCATGAGCCTGGTCTTGCCGTCGGGGGAGCGGCGGGCGTCGCCGCGGATGCGGCAGGCCTCCTCGGAGAACCAGCGGAAGAACTCGGCCCCGTAGGTGACCTCGCCCCGCGCCTCGGCGAGCGGCTTGCCCATCTCGGTGGTCATGAGCAGCGCCACCTCGTCGGCGCGCTCGACGAGCAGCTCGTAGGCCCGGCGCAGGATCTCGGCCCGTTCGCGGGCGGGGACGTCCGCCCACTCCGGTTGGGTGCGGCCGGCGGCCTCGATCGCGGCGGCGGCATCACTGGCCCCGCCGTCGGCGATGGTCGCGATCGCCTCACCGGTCGCGGGGTTGATCACGTCGAACGTCGCGCCGGAGGCGGCGTCGCGCCAGGCCCCGTCGACGTGGATGCCGGTCCCGAGGGCACTGATGATGTCGGCTGCGGAGCGGGTCATGTGGGCCTCCTGGTGGGTGCGGGGCGGGGGTCGGGACGGGGGTCGGGGTCGAGCAGTTCGAACAGGTGGCGGCCGGTGCGGCCGGGTCCCGTGGTGGGGTCGCCGGCGCCGAGGTGGTCGACCTGGGTGGCGCACGAGAACCCGTCGGTGAGGACGGGGGCGTCGGTGTCGGCGCGCAGGGCGGGGGCGAGGGCTAGTTCGGCGACGGCTGCGGTGACGGTCTCGTGGCCGGCGGTGAAGCCGAAGTCGCCGGCGACGCCGCAGCAGCCGGTCGCCTCGCGGACCGAGCCCACGCCGAGGGCGGTGAGCGTGGCGCGTTGGACGCGGTTGCCGAAGGTCGCGTACTCGTGACAGTGGGTCTGGACGGTGACGCGGTCCGGGGGCGCGCCGCCGGGCCACGCGGGGGCGCGGCCCTCGGCGGCGAGTCGGCCGAGGTGGTCGGCGGAGGAGCGGACACGGGCGGCCACGCGGCGTGCGGCGTCCGCGTGGGGGGTGTCGGCGAGCAGGCGGGGGAGGTCCTCGCGGAGGGTGGCGGCGCAGGAGGGTTCGACGACGACGACGGGGACCTCCTCCCCGCCCGGCCCGCGGATCGCGTCGAGGCGGCGCGCGGTCGAGGTCATGGTGCGGCGTGCGGCATCGAGTCGGCCGGTGGTGACGTGGGTCAACCCGCAGCACTGGTCGGCTGTGCAGGCGACGGAGGTGTGCGTGCCGCCCAGCACGCGGGCGGCGGCGCCGGCGGCCGCGGGGCGCAGTCCGCGGGTGAACGAGTCGAGGAACAGCACGACCTCTGCGGAGGTGCGCCCCGGTGCCGGTTCGCGGACGGTCCACACGCTCTCCGGTACCCGGGCGAGCTCGTCGCGCAGCTGCCGGGCGGACGCGAAGCGGGGCAGGGTGCGCTCGGTGTTCAGACCCCCGATCCGCGCCGCGGCGCGGCCGGCGCGGGTTCCCAGCAGGGCGTTGATCGGCCCGGCCGCGCGGACGGTCCCGCGGAGCCACAGCGGGAGCAGGCCCAGGGAGTAGTGGGCCGTCGGTCGCACTCGACGCGTGTAGCGACGGTGCAGGGCCTCGGACTTGAAGGTGGCCATGTCGACGCCGGTGGGACAGTCCGAGGAGCACGCCTTGCACGCGAGGCACAGTTCGAGCGACTCCTCGACGGCCGGGTCGTCGATCGGCAGGGTGCCGCGGACCACCTCCTGCAGGACGCGGGCCCGACCGCGGGTGGAGTCCTTCTCGTCCCCGGTGGCCCGGAAGGACGGGCACATCACACCGCCGGAGGTGGTGCGACAGCGGCCCACGCCGATGCAGGCCTGGACCGGGTGGGCGCCGTCCGGCGAGGTGAGCAGGCCCAGGTCGCGTCGGCCCACCCCGGCCAGGGCCAGATCGGCGTCGAGGGGCCGGGTGGCGGTCAGGCCGCCCGGGGCGAGGATCCCCGCCGGGTCCCAGACCCCGGCGAAGCGGGCGAAGGCGTCCAGCATCTCGGGCGAGTACATCACCGGCAGCAGTTCGGAGCGGGCACGGCCGTCGCCGTGCTCCCCGGACAGCGACCCGCCGTGCCGCACGACGAGGTGGGCGGCGTCGGTGCAGAACGCGCGCATGACGGCCCGGCCCGCGTCCGAGCGCAGGTCGAAGCTGATGCGGATGTGCATACAGCCCGCCCCGAAGTGCCCGTACATGACGCCCGTGAGCTCGTGCCGGGCAAGCAGGTCGCGGAAGTCGGCGAGGTAGTCGGCGAGCCGCTCGGGGGCGACGGCGGAGTCCTCCCAGCCGGGCCAGGACTCGATGGTCGCGCCCGTCGCCGGATCGGTCAGTCTCGAGCTCAGCCCGGCGCCGTCCTCACGGACGCGCCACAGGTCCGCGCGGGCCACGGGATCGGTCACGACGAGGACCTCGAGAGCGTGGCCGTCCCGCGTCAGCTCGTCGGCCAGTTCGGCCACCCGGGCGTCGAGCCCACCCCCGTCGTCGTCGCCCCCGTCGTCGTCACTCCCGTCGTCATCGAGTTCCACGAACAGCCACGCGTGGCCGCGCGGCAGCTCGGCGACCGAGTCGGCGCCGCGGCGCTGCCGCATCGTCGCGACGATCACCTCGTCGATACCCTCTACGGCTGTCGGGCGGTGTCTCAGGATCGCCGGCACGTCCCGCGCAGCGTCCACCACGTCGGCGTACCCCACGACCGCCAGCCCGGTGCGCGCGGAACGGGGGACGGCCCGCACGGTCGCGGCGGTGACGATCGCGCACGTGCCCTCGGAGCCCACGAGGGACCGCGCCACGTCGAAGCCCTCCTCGGGCAGCAGGTGTCGCAGGTGATAGCCGGACACCTGGCGGGGGAGGCGGCCGAGTTCGGTGCGGATGGCGGCCAGGTGGTCGGAGGCCAGGTCCCGCAGGTGCGTGGTGAGGTGCTCGGCGCGGGCGGCGGCCGCCGCATCGGCCGGATCGGTGGCCTCGACGCCGGTGCGGGTGGCGGTGAGGCGCAGGCCGTCGGCGGTGACGATCCGGAGCGCCTCGACGTGGTCGGCGGTCCGGCCGTGGCGTACGGAGTGGTTGCCGCAGGCGTCGTTGCCGATCGCGCCGCCCAGGCAGGCGCGGGACTGGCTCGAGGGGTCGGGGGCGAAGGTCAGCCGGTCGCCGGTGGCGGCGTGGACGGCCGCGCGCAGGGCCGTGAGCACGGTGCCGGCCTCGGCGGTGACGGTCCCCGCCGCCTCGTCCACCTCGAGGACCCGGTTCATGTGCCGGGACAGGTCCAGCACCAGGCCCGTGCCGATCGCGTTGCCGGCCATCGACGTGCCGCCGCCGCGTGCGGTCGCGGGCACCCCGAGCCGGTGACACACGGCCAGGGCGGCGGCGACCTCGCTCTCCGACCGCGGGAACAGGACGGCCGCCGGCACGACCCGGTAGTTCGAGGCGTCGTAGGAGTACTCGGCGATCCGGCGGGGGTCGGACTCGGGCGCCAGACCCGCGTCCACGATCGCGTCGACGAGCGCCAGCCCGGGGGCGTCCGGTGCGACGCGGGAGGTCACGCCGCCCCGTCGCACACCCGGTGCACGGCGCGGGTGAAGCGCTCGACACCGGCGTCCACCTCGTCGGCGGTCACCACCAGCGCGGGGATGAGGCGCACGACCGAACCGGTCGGGCCGCAGGTCAGGGTGAGCAGGTCCTCGTCGACACACGCCTGCTGCACCGCCGCGGCCAGGCGGGCGGCCTCGAGCGCACCGGCGCTGCCGGCGGGCGCGCCTGCGTCGCCGAACTCGACGCCCAGCATGAGCCCGGTCCCGCGGATGTCGCAGATCTCGCCCACGTCGCCGAGGGTACGCCGGAGCCCGTCGAGAAGCTGGGTCCCGCGGGCGGCGGCGTTGTCCACGAGGCCTTCGCGCTCGACCACCGCGAGGGTCGCGACCCCGGCCGCCGCGGCGACAGCGTTTCCGCCGTAGGTCCCGCCCTGGGATCCGGGCCAGGCCTTGGCCATGAGGGCGGAGGGTGCGGCGATCGCGGAGATGGGGAAGCCCGAGGCGATGCCCTTGGCGGTGATGATGATGTCCGGCACGAGCCCGTCGGTGTGCTGGTGCCCCCAGAACCGGCCGGTGCGCCCGATGCCGGCCTGGACCTCGTCGAGCACCAGCAGCGCGCCGGTCCGGTCGGCGCGCTCGCGCAGCCCCTGCAGGTAGCGCGGGGGAGTGGCCATGTACCCGCCGTCGCCCAGCACGGGTTCGATGAGGAAGGCCGCGATCTCGCGGGAGTCGACGCGGGTGGCCATGAGGTAGTCGAGTTCGGCCAGCGCGAAGTCGATCGCGTCGTCCTCCGTCCACCCGTGGCGCAGGGCGTGCGGGAACGGGGTCATCACCACGCCGCCCATGAGCGGGGAGAACCCGGCGGAGAAGCGGGTGCCGGCGGTGGTGAGGCTGGCGGCGGCGACGGTGCGCCCGTGGAAGCCGCCCTGGACGGTGACGATGTTGGGCCGGCCGGTGGCCATGCGGGCCAGCCGGACCGCGGCCTCGACCGCCTCGGACCCGGAGTTGGCGTAGAAGACCGAGTCGATCCCCCCGGGCAGGTGCTCGCCCAGTTTCTCGGTGAGCTCCAGCAGCGGCTGGTGCATGACGGTGGTGTACTGCGCGTGGATGATCTTCCCGCACTGCTCGCGAGCCGCGGCGACCACGTCGGGGTGGCAGTGGCCGGTGCTGGTCACGCCGATGCCGGTCGTGAAGTCCAGGTAGTCGCGGCCGTCGGTGCCGTGGATCCACGAGCCGAGGGCGTGGTCCACCACGACGGGCGTGGCCTGCTTGAGATGGGGCGACAGGTGCGCGGTCATGGGTGCCAGTGTGTGGTGCGCCACGGTCGATTGTCAACAATCCGACGATCCTGGTTCGCGTGAGGGTCGGCGCGTTACGGTGGGGCCATGACGCAGCCGCACCGCGACCCGGGCAACCACGACCCGGGCACCCGGCCGACCGTCGTCGTCCTCACCGCGGACGGCGTCGAGCCCCCCACCACCCTCGCGCTGATCCGCGAGCTCGCCGACGTGCGCGAGTGCACGGCCGACACCCTCGCGCAGGCTCTGCCCGGGGCCGAGATCCTGCTGGTGTGGGACATCTTCTCCGACGCCCTGGCCTCCGCCTGGCACGCCGCCGACGCGCTGCGGTGGGTCCACGTGGCCGCCGCCGGGGTGGACAAGCTCCTCTTCGACGAGCTGCGCGACTCCGACGTGCTGGTCACCAACGCCCGCGGGGTCTTCGACGGGCCGATCGCCGAGTACGTCCTGGCCTGCGTCCTGGCCCACGACAAACGGCTCCACGAGACCGAGGCGCTGCAACGCGCGGGTCGGTGGCGCCACCGCGAGACCACCCGGGTGGCCGGCCGGCGCGCCCTGGTGGTGGGCACCGGCGGTATCGGACGGGCCACCGCGCGGCTACTGCGGGCGGTCGGGCTCGACGTCAGCGGGGCCGGACGTCGACCGCGCGACGACGACGAGGACTTCGGCCGCGTCCTGGATTCCGCGCACCTGTCCGAGCATCTCGGCGACGTGGACCATCTCGTCATGGTGGCGCCGCTGACCGACGCGACGCGGGGGATGCTCGGCCCCGCGGAACTGGCCGCCCTGCCCGACGGCGCCCACGTGGTGAACGTCGGTCGCGGAGAGCTGGTCGATCAGGAGGCCCTCACGCGCGAGATCGGGACGGGCAGGCTCTCGGCGCACTTGGACGTCCTCGTCGTCGAACCCCTCCCCGGGGGCGACCCCCTCTGGACGCTCGACGGCGCGCACATCAGTCCCCACATGTCCGGCGACGTCGTGGGGTGGCGGGACACACTGTCCGGGCAGTTCCTCGACCACCTGCGCACGTGGGTCGGCGGCGGGACTCCCGGCCCACCGGTGGACAAGGGTCGAGGATACGTCAGCGGCTGAGCGGTTGTCCGGGGTCATCTCCCCGGATACGGTCGGCTCCGCGAGGGGTGGCACTCCTCGCTTTTCCCGAGTCAGCCGGGGTTTTCAGGCTGAGGAGAGAAAGGAGTCGTAATGACCATTGCCATAGATGACTACCAGTCCCGCGTGAGCGGGCGACCGGAGATCGTCGAGCGCCGTGACCCCGTCCTGTGGGGACGCAGCGAGGATCCCGAGGTCCTCCAGTTCGGCGAGCGCGGCTACATCCAGCGTGAGGGCGCACTCGACCGGCAGCGGATCGACGCCTGCCTGGCCGAGATCGACCGCATCGGATCGGATCCGCGGATGGCCGGCGACCCCCGGATCATCCGCGAGGCCGGCAGCGAGGCCGTCCGTTCGATCTTCGACGTCCACGACCTGAGTGAGGTCGTGTGGGAGGCGGTCGAGCGATCCGGCGCGATCGACCTGGCCCGGCAGATCCTCGGCTCGGACGTCTACGTCCACCAGAGCCGGCTCAACTACAAGCCCGGATTCGCCGGCGGCGCCTTCTACTGGCACTCGGACTTCGAGACCTGGCACGCCGAGGACGGGATGCCCCGGCCGCGTGCGTGCAGCGCCTCCCTGGCGCTCACACCCAACGAGACCTACAACGGGCCCCTGATGATCATGCCGGGCACGCACAAGTACTACGTGCAGTGCGCGGGGGAGACTCCGGAGAACTACTACAAGGAATCGCTCGTCTCGACGTCGCCGAAGATCGGCGTCCCGTCCGAGGAGCACATCTCCGAGATGTACGAGCGCCACGGTCTCGACGTGCTCACGGGCGGGGCGGGATCGATGACGATGTTCGACTGCAACGCCCTGCACGCCTCGGGCGGCAACATCACGCCGCTGCCCCGGGCGAACGTGTTCATCGTGTTCAACAGTGTGGAGAACGAGTTGACCGAGCCGTTCGCGGGCACCCCGCCGCGGCCGGACTTCCTCGCGCGCCGGCCCTGAGCCGGACACCGGTGCCGGGCCCCGCGGGTGCGGGACCCAGCATCGGTGCGCCGGAGTCAGGCGGGGTCCAGGCCGACCTCGCGCGCGCCGTCGGTGAACGCCTCGACGAACGCCTGCAGTGGTCGCCGCCGGGCGTCCCGACGGCGATAGGTGATCGACACCGTCCTGGTGAGCTCGTCGGTCAGGGGAATCACCTCCACGTCCGCGCCGAAGGTGCTCAGCCCGAGGTCGGAGGCCAGGGTGACCCCGAGGCCCGCGGCGACCAGGGACAGCGCCGTGGACTGCTCGCCCGCCTCGTGCCGCACGTCGGGTTCGAACCCCGCCTCGCGACAGGCGATCCGCACCGCGCGACCGAAGTGCGACCGCGGGTGCGCGACGACCCACGGCGCCCCGGAGAGGTCGGCCAGCGACAGTCGGGTCGAGTCCACGAAGCCGCGGGGGACGACCGCGTGCAGAGACTCCCTCGCGATGGGCACCCGCACCAGGTCGGTCACGTCCGCCATCACGTAGCTGGAGTAGTCCAGCACGAACGACAGATCGAGCGAGCCGTCCCGGACCGCGCCGGTGGTGTCCTCCGGGGCGAGCTCCCGGGTCCGCACCACGATGCCCGGGTGGTCGCGCGCCAGGATCCGCATCCCGGCGGGCAGCAGCGTGACGGCCACCGACGCCCACACCCCGGCGGTGAGGTTCGTGCCGACGCCCGCACGGGCCGATTCCATGGCGTGACCGGCGTCCTCCACGGCGGACAGGATCGTCCGCGCGTGCCCGGCCAGTATGAGCCCCGCCTCGGTCAGCGCGAGCCCGCGACCCCGCTTCTCGAACAGCGGGGTCCCCGCCTCCCGCTCGAGCAACGAGAGTTGCTGCGACACGGCCGAGACGGTGTACCCCAGCGCGGCCGCGACCGCGGTGACGGTGCTGCGGCGCTCCAACTCGGCGAGCAGCCGTAGCCGGTGCAGTGACGGCTCCATTCCCCGAGCGTAGGAGCGCGCGGCCGCATCGTGCAGGAAAAGTGAACGGTCAGGTCCACGAAGTCTCGCTGGACCCCCGGGACGAATGCTCGCATGCTGGGGACATCCCCGCCGGACCCGCCGGCGGACGAGGTCGCCGAGGAGGCGAGCACCATGACGTCCATCGAGATCCCGGACACCACCGGTCATACCGGGTCAGCCCCCCAGACCGTGCCCGCCGCTCCGGAGAGCGCGAGCCGATCGAGCCGTGAGCCCTACCTGCGACTGCACTGGGAGGACGACGAGACCGGGGCGCGGGGTTACCTCGTGGTCGACACCCTCGTCGGCGGTCTGGCCACCGGCGGGACCCGTATGCGCGCCGGGTGCACTCTCCGCGAGGTCGAGGACCTGGCCCGCGGAATGACCCGCAAGACGGCGGCGTTCGACCTGCCCATCGGCGGGGCCAAGGGCGGCATCGACTTCGACCCCAAGGACCCCCGCGCCATCGACGTGCTCGGCCGGTTCTGCGAGGCCATGCGGCCGTTCCTCGACCGACACTGGGTCACCGCCGAGGATCTGGGCGTCCCGCAGCACCTGATCGACGAGGTGTTCGCCCGACTGGGGATGCGGCAGTCCTATCACGCGGCGATCGAGCGGTCGGCCGATCCCGCCGCCACCGCCGACCGGATCTTCCGCGGGCTGAACGCCGGGGTTCCGGGCGGGCTGCTCGGCGATGTGATCGGTGGCTACGGGGTCGCGCAGGCGTGCCTCGCGGCGGCGTACGTCCGGGGCTGGGACATCGAGCGCACCTCGGTGGCCGTCCAGGGCGTGGGCACGATGGGGGGCGGCGCCGCGTGGTACCTCCACGAGGCCGGCATGCGCGTCGTCGCACTGGCCGACGCCGCCGGCACCCTCTACGACCCGGCGGGACTCGACGTCCCGGCGCTGCTGGCGACCCGCGACCGCTTCGGGGAGATCGACCGCTCGGCCGTCCCCGCCCGGGTGCAGCGGCTGGACCGCGACCGGATCCTCGGCATGGACGTGGACGTGCTCGTGCCCGCCGCCGTCTCGTACGCCATCACCGCGGACAACTGCACCGAGGTCACCGCACCGATCGTGGTCGAGGCGGCCAACGCCGCCACCACGGCCGACGCGGAACTCGACCTCACGGCCCGCGGGATCGCGGTGCTGCCGGACTTCGTCGCCAACGCCGGGGCGGTGGCCTGGGCGTGGTGGTTGATCCTCGGGGAGGTCGACGACCAGCCGGAGAGTTCGTTCCTCCGCCTGGGCCGCGAGATGACCGCCAAGGTCGCCGACCTGCTCACCGGCTGGGATCCGAGCCGCGGCCCGCTGCGGTGGATCGCCGACGTCTCCGGGCCGGTCCGGACGGTGCCGCCGGTCGTCGTGCCCTGACCGCCCCTGACGCAACCGCCCGGGCCCGTCGCCCCTCGACATGGCGTCTCGCGTGCCCCGATGGGCAGGCGAGACGCCATCTTCGGGAGCGGCGGCCGTCTTGGCGGTCAGGCGCGGGAGCGGGACGCCAGCCGCGGGAGCGGTTGCGGTGCCGCTCTGGGCGGGTTGTCAGACGGCTGAGTCTCTGCCCACGCCGATCTCGCCGATCTCGTCGGGGTCGGGGTCGGAGTCCGAGTCTGTGTCGTGGCCGTTGCCGATCGCGGTGTGCATCCGGGCCCGGCGGGGAGAGTCGTCGCTGCCCAGCAGCAGATCGATGGTGAGACCGAGCCTGGTGGCGACCTCGGCGGCCGACGACCTGCGGGTCAGCCACGACACGAGGTTGGACATCCACACGTCGGAGACGACCCGGGCGATCGAGAGCTGCACCTCGTCCGGGGTGCCCTGGGCCATCGCGCGGGCGAGAATCCGGTCCATGTAGAAGCCGACCTCCTCGACCTCGTTGGCCACGGAGGCGTCGGCGAACATGAAGGCGCGCGTCATCGCCTCGGTGAGGTTCGGGTCGCGCTGCATGGACTTGGTGATCATCTCCACCACGACCTTCATCCGCTCCTGCGCGGTGTCGCCGGGCGGGGCGGACCGCTCGGTGCGCTGGTCGAGCCGACGGAACTCACGGGCGAGCGCCGAGACCAGCAGGTGCACCTTGGACGGGAAGTACCGGTAGAGGGTGCCCACCGCGACCTCCGCCTTCTCGGCGACGGCACGCATCTGCACGGCCTCGTACCCGCCCTTGGCGGCCAGGGCGAGGGTCGCGTCCAGGATCCGCCGACGGCGCTCGCGTTGCGACGACGTGCTGGGCTCGTCACTCCGGGGGGCGGGATCCGACGCGGCTGCGGCGGAACCGGTCTCGGCTGAGCTCTTGGTCATGGAAGCGGCACCTTCTGCGCTGGTCGGATCGGGTCGGCGGGGCATTCCGGCGGTCTGGGGCGGGACCCGGGTGTGCGTTCGGGACCCCGCTGGTGCATTCTAGAACACGTTACCTAGAACACGTTCTATTATGGCGTGCAGTGCGCGGGTCAGCGGGCCCGCGACGAGTACGGATCCCCCGTAGCGCCCGAGGAGCCCAGCAGTGAGTATCGCCACCACCCCGGATCAGACCGAGATCCAGAACTCGATCAAGGCCTGGGCCAGGTCCGCCGATCCCGTGGCCACGGTACGCGCCCAGGAAGACGATCCGGAAGCCTGGAAGGCGTTGTGGCCCCAGCTCGCCGAACTCGGACTGTTCGGCGTCGCGATCGCGGAGGAACACGGTGGCGCCGGCGCCGAGATCGTCGACCTGGCGTGCATGCTCGAGGAGGCCGCCGCGAGGATGGCGCCGGGCCCGGTCCTGTCCACCGCGCTGACCGGTGCCCTGGTCTCGCGCGCAGGCGGAGCCGTCGCCCGCGCGTTGGGTGAGACGATCGCCGAGGGCGGCCTTCCCGTGGGGGTGTGCCTGGGCATTGGCACCGCGACCCTGGACGGGTCGGGGGAGATCACCGGCGATCCCGGCGTCGCCTACGGCGGCACCTCCGGCGGCGGGTTGCTGCTGCCCGTCGAGGTGGACGGCGCCACCCGCTGGGCGCTTCTCGAGGCGGGCACGCCGGGGCTCACCGTCACCCCGGCGACCCCGTACGACATCTCGGCGTCGATCGGGCACGTCAGCCTGCAGGGCGTGACGATCCCGGCCGACCGCGTCCTCGAGGGCGTCACCACCGCACACGTCCACCAGCTGTTCGTCACCCTGGCCGCCGCCGAGGCCGCGGGCGTCGCCGACTACACGCTCGCCACCGCGGTGGACTACGCCAAGATCCGCGAGCAGTTCGGGCGCACGATCGGCTCGTTCCAGTCCATCAAGCACCTCGCCGCCGACATGCTGTGCCGCACCGAGCAGGTCCGTGCGCTGGCGTGGGACGCCGCGGCGGCCGCGGAGGACCTGCTCGCCGGCGACTCGGAGCTGCCCGTCGCGGCGGCCGTGGCCGGCGCCCTGGCCTTCGACAACGCCGTGCGCAACTCCCAGGACTGCATCCAGATCCTCGGCGGCATCGGCTTCACCTTCGAGCACGACGCCCACTTCTACATGCGCCGGGCGGGCGCACTGCGCCAGGCGATCGGCGGCTCCGCCCGCTGGCGGCGATCCCTGGCCGAGCTCACGCTGGCGGGCAAGCGTCGTCACCTGGACATCGACCTGTCGGAGATCGAGGGCCTCGACGCCAAGCGGGAGGACATCCGCGCGTTGGTGGCGACGGTCGCGGCGGTCGAGGGTGACGAGCGCAAGCGTGCCCTCGCCGACACCGGCCTGTTCATGCCCCATCTGCCCGAGCCGTGGGGCCTCGGCGCGAGCCCGGCCGTGCAGCTCCTCATCGACGAGGAGCTCGAGGCCGCCGGCGTGACCCGCCACGACATCACCATCGGTGGCTGGGCGGTGCCGACCATCCTCCAGGCGGCCCCCGAGCACGCCGACCTGCTCGTGCGCGACACCATGGCCGGGGCGATCAGGTGGTGTCAGCTGTTCTCCGAGCCCGGCGCCGGCTCCGACCTGGCCGCCCTGCGCACCACCGCCGAGAAGGTCGACGGCGGCTGGAAGCTCAACGGACAGAAGGTGTGGACCTCCCTGGCCCGCGAGGCCGACTGGGCGATGTGCCTGGCCCGGACGGACAAGGACGCCCCCAAGCACAAGGGCATCACGTACTTCCTCGTGGACATGCGCTCCGAGGGCATCCGCACGCGACCCCTGCGCGAGATCACCGGTGAGGCGCTGTTCAACGAGGTCTACCTCGAGGACCTCTTCGTCCCCGACGAGTTCCAGGTGGGCACGGTCAACGACGGCTGGAAGATCGCCCGCACCACCCTGGCCAACGAGCGCGTGGCCATGGGCGGTGGCTCGTCGCTCGGCGACGCGGCGGAGGAGATCATCGGGCTGATCAACGCCGCCGGTGTGGCCGATGACGCGCTCGTGCTCGACGAGTTCGGCAAGCACGTCGCCGACGGCGTCGTCGGCAACCTCCTCGACCTGCGCACCGCGCTGCGCAGCCTCGCCGGCTCGGGTCCGGGCGCCGAGTCCTCGGTCCGCAAGATCGTGGGTGTGCGCCACCGTCAGGACATCGCCGAGTTCGGCCTGCAGCTCACCGGCACCGGCGGCGTCGAGTTCACCGAGCAGGGACGCAAGTTCCTCATGGTCCGCTGCCTGTCGATCGCCGGTGGCACCGAGCAGGTCCTGCTCAACGTCGTCGGCGAGCGCATCCTCGGCCTGCCCAGGGACTAGTTCGAGCACGTGACCGACCCCCTCCGGATTAAGGACTGACCCCCGTGGACTTCACCCGTACCGAGACCCAGGCCGCCGTCGCCGAGGCGGTGGCCGGCGCACTGTCGACGGCCGCCCCGGCCGAGGAACTGCTCACCGCGCTACCCAGCCGGGGCGTGGACGACGCCGGCTTCGACGAGCGGCTGTGGGCGGCGTTCGCCGAATCGGGACTGCTCTCCCTGGGCCTGCCCTCCGCCCTCGGCGGGGACGACCTCACGCCCGCCGACATCGCGGTGGTGCTCGAGGAGGTCGGCCGCGCCGGAGTGGTGATCCCCGTCCTGGAGACGCTGGGCTTCGGCGTGGCGCCGATCGTCGCGCTGGGCACCCCCGACCAGCAGGCCCGGCTCCTCGAGGGCATCGAGGACGGCCGCATCCTCACCGCCGCCGTCGCCGAGCCCGGACGCCCACTGCCGCTCGAGCCCACCGTGCGACTCGACGGTGGGAAGCTCACCGGGACCGCCACGTCGGTGCGGTATGCGGCCCAGGCCCGTTCGGTACTCGTGCCGGTGTCCACGTCCGAGGGCGCCGCACTCGTCGTCGTCGCCCCCGACGCCCCGGGCGTCACCCTGACGCCCACCCTCGGCTCCCTGGGGGTGCCCGAGTACGCGATGCGGTTCGAGGCCACCGGGGTCGACGACGACGACGTCCTGCGCGGCTCGGGATCGGAGCCCGTCCTCGAGGTGTTCCGACGTCTCGTCCTGTCCGCCTGTATCGCGCACGGGGACGGTCTCGTCGGCGGCGCGCTGGACATGACCGCCGGCTACCTCAAGGAGCGCCAGCAGTTCGGCAAGGCGCTGGGGTCGTTCCAAGCGGTCCAACAGGAGCTCGCGGACGTGTACATCGTCTCGCAGACGCTCCACGTGATCGCGCAGTCGGTGTCCTGGCGGATCTCCGAGGGGGTGGCCGGGTCCGGGGACCGCTACGAGTCCGACCCCACGATCGGCGCCTACTGGCTGGCGGCCGAGGGCCCGCGGGCCGTCCAGATCCTGCACCACCTGCACGGTGGCGTGGGCGTGGACGTCACCTACCCCATGTTCCGATACGCCTCGGCGGTCAAGGACCTGGCACGGTTCGTCGGCGGCGCGCAGCTGCACCTCGACGCGCTCGGTGCCGCGCTCGCCGCGGACCCGGTCGACAGGATCGAGACGGGCGGTGCCGCCCCCGCCGCGGACGCCACCCCGGCCGACGCCGACGGCGCGTTCATCGACCTCACGCCCGAGCAGCGCGCACTGCAGGCCGAACTGCGCGAGTACTTCTCGACGCTCATCTCGCCGGAGGAGGCGGCGGACATCGCCACCACCCGTCACGGCGACACCTACGCCGAGATCATCAAGCGCATGGGCCGCGACGGCTGGCTGGGCGTGGGCTGGCCCGCCGAGTACGGCGGCAAGGGCTTCGGCCACATCGAGCAGCAGATCTTCACCAACGAGGCCACGCGTGCGGACGTGCCGCTGCCGTCGGTGACGCTGCAGACCGTGGGTCCGACCCTGCAGAAGTACGGCAGCGAGGCGCAGAAGGCGAAGTTCCTCCCCGGCATCCTCGACGGGTCGATCCACTTCGCGATCGGCTACTCCGAGCCCGACGCCGGCACCGACCTGGCCGCCCTGCGCACCACCGCCAAGCGCGACGAGGCCACCGGCGACTGGGTCATCAACGGCCAGAAGATGTGGACCACCGGCGGTCACCATGCCGACTACATCTGGTTGGCCGCCCGTACCGGGACCCCGGACTCGCGGCACCGCGGCCTGACGATCTTCATCGTCGACACCACCGACCCGGGCTTCTCGTTCACCCCGATCATCACCTGCGACGGTGCCCATCACGTCAACGCCACCTACTACTCGGACGTGCGCGTCCCGGCGGACATGGTGGTGGGCGAGGTCGACGGCGGCTGGAAGATGCTCACCACCCAGCTCAACCACGAGCGCGTCATGCTCGCGCCGTCCGGGCGTCCGGGCGGGTACTACGACGAGCTGGCCGCCTGGGCCCGAGGCACGGGCCCGGACGGGGTCCGCCACCTGGACCGGCCCGAGGTGCGGCGCGGACTCGCGGAGATCTTCGCGATCGTCCGGCTCAACGAGCTGCTCAACTGGAAGGTCTCCTCGATGGGCGAGAACCCGTCGATGGGCGACTCCGCGGCCTCGAAGGTGTTCTCCACCGAGGAGATCCAGCACGTCGGCCGGATCGTCGAGGAGCTGCTCGGCCGTTTCGGCGACCCCACCGATCCCGACACCGCCGCGCTGCAGCGCTGGTTCGACATGATGAACAAGCGCAACGTGGTGATCACCTTCGGCGGCGGTGTCAACGAGGTCATGCGGGAACTGACCTGCATGGGTGGCCTCGGCATGCCCCGCACCGCCCGCTAGAGACCATCCCCCTGATCCACCGAGAAGGTACCCATGAGTGACGAGCAGGCCGCCCGTATCCTCGCCGCCGCCGAGGAGGTCCGCGCCTCCGGCGGCAGCGCCCGCCGTGCGGGCCGCGACCCGATCAACACGCCGATGATCCGCAACTGGACCGAGGCGATCGGTGACACCAACCCCATCTACTCCTCCGAGGAGGCCGCACGCGCGGCCGGACACGGCGGACCGGTCGCACCGCCGGCCATGGCGCAGGTGTGGACCATGCGCGGGCTCGGTAAGACCCGTGAGGCCGACGACCCACTGGGTCGGATGACCGACCTCCTCGACGCCGAGGGCTTCACCTCGGTCGTCGCGACCAACTGCGACTCCACCTACCACCGGTACACCCGCCCGGGCGAGGAGGTGACCATCGAGTCCGTCCTGGTGGACGTGGTCGGCCCCAAGACCACGGGCCTGGGGGAGGGCTGGTTCTTCACCACCCGCAACTACTGGCGCGTCGGTGACGAGGTCGTCGCGGAGATGGACTTCCGCATCCTCAAGTTCCGCCCCGCGGCGAAGCCCGCCGAGCCCGAGCCGGCGCCCGCCGACCAGATCGTGGCCAGCTCCGGCTCGGCCACCGACGACCTGGTGGTGGGCAAGGTCCTGCGCCCCTCGGTCTCGCACGACACGCAGTTCTTCTGGGACGGCGTCGCCGCCCACGAGCTGCGCATCCAGACCCGCGAGGACGGCTCGCTGCAGCACCCGCCCGTCCCGGCGCTGTGGAAGGACAGGTCCGAGCAGACCGACTACGTGGTCTCCTCGGGCCGCGGCACCGTGTACAGCTTCGTGGTCCATCACGCCCCGCGCGTGCCGGGCCGCACCAGGTTCCCGTTCGTGATCGCGCTGGTGGAGCTGGAGGAGGGCGTGCGCATGCTCGGCGAGCTGCGCGACGTCGAGCCGGCGGAGGTCCGGATCGGCATGGAGGTCGAGGTGGAGTTCCTCGACATGCCCGGCGACTCCTCCGCCGACGCCGCGTTCGGCACCGACCCGTGGACGCTGTACGCCTGGCGCCCGGCCGGGGCACGCCCTGTCGACCGTCAGGAATCCGCGGGGTCACCCGCAAGAACCGAAGGGGCCGTCAAGTGAGCGAGAACCGTACCGTCTGTCCGGCCACCCCGCCCGCCGTGGCGGTGGGGGACCGGCTCCCCGAGCTGACCATCGAGGGCACGCCGACGTTCATCGTGGCCTCGGCGCTGGCGACGCGGGACTTCCAGGACGTCCACCACGACCGCGACCTGGCCCACGCCAAGGGGTCCAAGGACATCTTCGTCAACATCCTCACCGACACCGGTCTGGTGCAGCGGTTCGTCACCGACTGGGCGGGCCAGCGGGCGCGCATCACGTCCATCAAGCTGCGCCTGGGCGTGCCCTGGTACGCCTACGACTCCCTCACCCTCACCGGCGAGGTGACCGGGGTCGACGACGACGGGCTGGTCACGCTGAAGATCGTCGGCACGGACTCACTGGGCGCGCACGTCACCTCGACGGCCACCCTCTACATGAACGGAGACCCGCAGTGAGCACCCTCGCAGCTGAGACACTCGCGAACCGTGCGGCGATCGTCGGCATCGGCGCGACCGACTTCTCCAAGGACTCCGGCCGCTCCGAGCTGCGGCTGGCCGCCGAGGCCGTGCAGGCCGCCGTCGCCGACGCCGGGCTGCAGCCCTCGGACGTCGACGGCCTGGTGTCGTTCACCATGGACACCAACACCGAGATCGCGGTGGCCCGCGCCGCCGGGATCGGCCACCTGAACTTCTTCTCCCGCATCCACTACGGCGGCGGCGCGGCGTGCGCGACCGTGCAGCAGGCCGCGATGGCCGTGGCGACCGGCGTGGCCGAGGTGGTGGTCTGCTACCGCTCGTTCAACGAGCGCTCCGGGATGCGCTTCGGCCAGGTCAACTCGGCGCTGGTGCAGCAGGTCAACTCCTCCGGCACGGACAACGCCTTCTCCTACCCGCACGGCCTGTCCACCCCGGCCGGGTTCGTGGCCATGGTGGCGCAGCGCTACATGCACGAGTACGGCGCGACCAGCGAGGACTTCGGCCGGGTCGCGGTGGTCGACCGCAAGCACGCCGCGGCCAATCCCGCCGCGTTCTTCCACGGCAAGCCGATCACGTTGGACGACCACCAGAACTCGCGCTACATCGCCGAGCCGCTTCATCTGCTGGACTGCTGCCAGGAGTCCGACGGCGGCCAGGCGATCGTCGTGACGACCCCGGAGCGGGCGCGCGACCTGCCGAACCGGCCGGTGTCGATCGCGGCGGCGGCGTCCGGGTCCGGGCCGGACCAGTACATCATGACCTCGTACTACCGCCCCGAGCTCGCGGGACTGCCGGAGATGGGCATCGTCGGTGACCAGCTGTGGGCGCAGTCCGGCCTGCGCCCCGACGACATGGACATGGCCGTCCTCTACGATCACTTCACCCCGTACGTCCTCATGCAGCTCGAGGAGCTGGGCTTCTGCGGTCGCGGTGAGGCCAAGGACTTCGTCCGCGAGCCCGGCGCGCTCGAGGTGGGCGGCCGGCTCCCGCTCAACACGCACGGCGGCCAGCTCGGCGAGGCGTACATCCACGGGATGAACGGCATCGCCGAGGGCGTCCGTCAGCTCCGCGGCGAGTCGGTGAACCAGGTGGCGGGTGCCGAGAAGCTCGTCGTGACCGCCGGGACCGGCGTGCCCACCTCGGGACTGGTGCTCACCGTCTGACCTCGAACTCCGAGGAATCACGCATCACATATATGTGATAGCCGATAGAGTGGTGGCATGACCGCGACCGCCGCCGCCCGCACCGCCGACGGGCCCACCCTCCGCGACGTCGTGGGCGACGTCGCATTCCTCGCGGGGGCGCCCCGACGCTTCCTCATGGAGATCGCGCTGCAGCCGGTGGGGCACGGGGTGGCCGACCACAGCCGGGCGCTGCGGGACCCGATCGGCCGGTTCCGCAACACCACCGCGTACATCTACCTCGTGGCGTTCGGCGACCCGGACGAGCGGGACGCGGTGATCCGCATGGTCAACCGGGCCCATCGCCCGGTGCGGTCGGCTCCGGGCGCGGAGGTGGAGTACACCGCCTTCGACCCCGAACTGCAACTGTGGGTCGCCGGCTGCATGTACTACGGCGGTCGCGACATGTGGCAACGCATGGTCGGGCCGCTCGACGACGGGGCCGCCGAGCGGCTGTACCGTCAGTTCCAGACCTACGGGACCTCGCTGCAGGTGCCGCCCGAGCTGTGGCCGGCCGACGCCGAGGCCTACGACGCCTATGTCGCGCGGACCCTGGACGGGATCGAGATCGACCGACGTGTGCGTGACTACGGGGCGGCTCTGCTCGACCCCTCACAGCACCCGATGCCGGCGCGCCCGGTGTTCCGACTCATGCGCTTCGTCACCGTCGGGCTCCTGCCCGATCAGTTGAGGGCCGCCTACGGCTTCCCGTGGAACCCGGCCGACCAGCGCCGCTTCGACAGACTGATGAGCGCGGGCTCCCGGTTGCACCGTGCGACGCCCCTCGGGGTCCGCGAACTACCCAAGGATCTGCTGCTGCGCGCCTCCCGGCGGGTGGTCGCCTCCCGCGCCTGAGCGGGGCCGCTGCCGCGACGGGGCCTCGGGCGTGGCCTGCCCGAGTGGCTCAGCCCCGCAGGCAGCCGCGCACGAACGACCCGATGTCCCGCACCGCGATCTTCGCCTCGGGGACGAGGGGGTGGAAGACCTGGAACACGTGGAACTGGTGGGGCCACAGCTGGAACTCGTGGCGCACCCCGTGCTCGGCGAATTTCTCGGCCATCGCCTCGATGCCCCCGCTGAAGATCTCCTCGCCGCCGCACTGGATGAGGAACGGCGGCCACTCGGGCGAGGGCTCGTAGTTGATCGGGGAGATCGCCGGATCGTCCGTGTCCACGCCCGGCGCGTACTGGCGACGACACAGTTCGGCCAGCCCCAGCGCGAGGAACGGGTCCTTGCGCGCCCGGTCCCGCGCGGTCATGTCGGTGAAGTCCAGGTCGACCCACGGGGAGAGCAGGACGACGCCGGCGGGCATCGCCGCCCCGGTCCGCTCGAGGTGGGCGACCAGCTGCATCGCCAGATTGCCCCCTGCGGAATCTCCGGCGACCACGATGTTCTCGGCCGGGAAGCCCATCTCCAGCAGCCACTCCCACCCGGCGATCGTGTCCTCGGTGGCCGCCGGGTGCGGGTGCTCCGGGGCGAGGCGGTAGTCCGGCAGGAACACGGGCACCCCGGTCTCGCTGGCGATCCTCGACGCCAGGGCCTTGTGCGACCACGGCGATCCGAACGTGAAACCACCCCCGTGGATGTGGTAGATGACCTTGTCCGAGTCGAAGAAGCGTTTGCGGCCCACCCAGAGGCCGGGCACGGGCCCGTCCCCGGACCAGTCGTTGGTGCTCTCCAGGGCGGCCGCCCGCCCGGCGCCGGAGGTCAGCGCACGCAGGCGGCCGAGCGAGACGTCCGTCGCGGGCATCCTGTCCAGCGCCGGACGGACGAACATCCGCAGCCCTCCCGCGAGCCCGCGGGACCGCAGAGTGCCCTGCTCGGACGGGCCGTGCAGGGTCGGGCCGCTCCGCCGCGAGGGCCGGTCGGCCTCCCGCGCCGACGAGCGACGACCATCCTGCGGCACGTCACCCGACCCCGTCGAACGCGGCAGCCGGAGACCGCCGTCGTACGGCGGGCCGGGATTTCTGGACCGTGATCCGCTCATGTTCGCAATGTAGGCCCTCCCCGGCCCCACCGCTGCAGCGACCTGCCGGTGCGGCCGCCTATAGTGAATAGAACCTGTTCCAACAATCTGAAATCAGCGCAGGTCAGACCCGCGTCTGGACATGAGAACAAGTTCAGGTCACAATGTGAGAGACGACACAGTTAGCCCCCCGCGTGCAAAGGACCCGCCCGATGACTGATGCAGCAGCCGACCAGTCCACCGATCCCCTCGCCGGGACCAATCCGGAGATGAACGAGGCCGCCGTCTTCGAGGCCGTGGCAGACAAGATCCCGGACAACCTCCTGCTCACGATGGACGGGGTCGACTACACCTACCGTCAGATCGACGAGCTCGCCAACCGGATGGGTCATCTCCTCAAGGCCCACGGCGCGGAGCCGCAGAGCCATATCGCGCTGTACATGAAGAACAGCGCCGAGCACATGGCGGCCATCGTCGCGGCCATGAAGATCCGGGTGGCCGGGATCAACGTCAACTACCGCTACACCCCGGCCGAGCTGGTCTACCTGTTCAACGACTCGCAGTCGGTCGCCGTCCTGGTCGACGCGGAGTTCGCGGAGACCATGGCCGCCGCCGTGCCCAAGCTCGAGACCGCCCGCACGGTCCTCGTCGTGGGTGGCGTCCCGCAGGTCCTCGCCGACGCCTGCGCCGAGAACGGCCTGACGGTCGTCGACGTGGACGCCGAGCTGCCGGGACAGTCCGCGGAGCGCGACTTCGATCCCGTGCGCGGCGACGACCACTGGATCGTCTACACGGGCGGCACCACCGGGTTCCCCAAGGGCGTCCAGTGGCACATGTCGGACTACTACTACGCGTGCCTGTCCGGCGGTAACCCGTACGGCGACAAGCGGCACAGCCCGCAGGAGGTCGCGGACAACGTCTCGCCCGAGGGCGGTTTCAAGATCGTCATCTCGGCCCCGCTCATGCACGGCGCCGGCCTGTTCACCCTGCTGACCTTCGTCAACCTGGGCGGCCACCTGGTCATGTTCCGCGACTTCGACGCCGAGGTGATCGTCGACGCGACCGCCGAGTACAAGGCCCAGCTGCTGATGTTCGTCGGCGACGGCATGGCGGTCCCGATCACCGACGCCCTGCTCGCGGCCAAGGAGACCAAGGACTTCAGCGCCATGTTCATGGTCGCGTCCGGCGGCGGCATCTGGTCCAAGACCTCCCGCGACCGGCTGATCGAGGCGTTCCCGAACGTCATCATCCGCGACAACTTCGGCGCGTCCGAGACCGGCAACGACGGCGAGATGAACCTCAACGAGCAGGGTGAGATGCTCCTGGCCCCCACCCCGCGCCTCGGGGTGATCGACGAGTCGAACCGTCCGATCACGCCCGGGTCGGACGAGGTCGGGTACATCGTCCGACGCGGCCACGTCCCCCTCGGCTACTGGAACGATCCGGAGAAGACCGCCAAGACCTTCCCGGAGGTCGGTGGACAGCGGGTGGCGGTGCTCGGTGACATGGGCCAGATCCGCGAGGACGGGACCATCGTCTTCCTGGGCCGCGGCTCGGGTTGCATCAACACCGGTGGCGAGAAGGTGTTCCCGGAGGAGGTCGAACAGGCGCTCAAGGCGCACCCGGCCGTCCACGACGCGCTGGTCGCCGGTGCTCCCGACGAGCGGTACGGACAGAAGGTCGCCGCGGTGGTGTCGTTCCGCGAGGGCATGTCGGCCGAGCAGGAGGAGCTCTCGGCGTTCCTGCGCGAGTCCCTGGCGAACTACAAGGTCCCCAAGGTGATCGTCGACGTCCCCGAGATCCGACGCTCGCCCGCGGGCAAGGCCGACTACAAGTGGGCCAAGGAGCGGATCTCGAGCAACTGACGCCTCACGGTGTCGCCCCTGTCGCCCACCCGCCCGACCGGCCGGGTGGGCGACAGGCGTGTCAGTCCGCGGTGAGGATGCGCCGCACCGCGCCCATCGGCACCGCGACCCAGCCGGGTCGGTTCCGCATCTCGTAGACGACCTCGTACAGCGCCTTGTCGAGCGTGTAGGCCCGTAGCAGCGCACCGGTCTCGCGCGGGTCGGAGTCACTGACCGCGGCGTACCCCGCGCAGAATGCGTCGACGTTGCGGTCGCGCCACTCGCGGGCCCGGAACCGCAGCTGCCGGTCCTCCACACCGACCAGGGTGTGCTGTGCCGCGTAGTCGAGACTGCGCAGGATGCCGGCCACGTCGCGGGCGGGGGCGTCGGCCACCCGTCGCTCGGCGAGGGGCGCGGCCGGCTCGCCCTCGAAGTCGATGACGATCCACCGGTCCGGGACCCGCAGCGTCTGGCCGAGGTGCAGGTCGCCGTGGATGCGGTGCACCCGCACCGGGCCGGATCCCGCCACCTCGTCGAAGACCGCCCGGGCCGCGTCGGCGAATTCCGCCAGCTCCGGCACCTCCGCCACCGCGGCATCCAGGCGGGCCCGCATCGACGCCACCAGATCGGTGCCGTCCCGGGTGCTCACCCCGGTCGCCGCCGCCAGGTCCTCGTGCACCTGCGCGACGGCGGCGCCCAGCCGGAAGCTCTCGTCGGCGAAGTCGGTGCCGACCTCCTCGGCGAGCAGGTCGGCCTCGGCGAACAGGTCACGCACGCTCGCCGTGGCCATCGCCCACCCGTCCGCCGCCCCGGCCATGAACTCCTGGGCCATGGCGAGCGTGGTGGGCCCGGCCCCGGTGTCGCCGGCGGCGGTGTCGTCGTCGTCCAACTCCACCCATCCCCGCAGCGCCGCCACCGCCGGGCACTCCCGGTCGGCCAGCGCGGCGTGCAGCTCCACGTCGGGGTTCACGCCCGGCTGGACCAGCCGGAACACCTTGACCATGAGGTCGTCACCGTACACCAGCGACGAGTTGGACTGCTCACCCTCCAGCAGCCGCCCCCACGTGGGCTCGGGAAGCGTGGCGCCGGGGACCAGTCGGAACCGCAGCCCGCCGACCTCGTCCTGCCCGGCCAGGTGGCGGAGCAGGGACTCGGTGCCGCGGGGGTCGCGCAGTCCGTCGTAGATCACGGGGGAGGCGCCCTCCGGGGTCAACGGGAACGCCCGTCGGTCACCCGGCAACTCGGCCGCGGTCGCGATCGGCACCTGGTAGCGCTGGGGCCGTCCGTCCACCTCGAGATCCACCAGCAGGTGCTCGACCAGGACCTCGGGATCGTCCAGGAACACCTCGCGCCGGGTGATCCGCACCCCGGTGAGTTCCAGCCCCTTGCCGGCGAACCACCGCTGCTCGGGTAGCCAGTCGGTGAGCAGTCGGGCCAGGGTGTCGTCGTCGACCGGGGAGATACTCATCGCGGTCCCTCCTCCGGGCTGCGCAGCTCGAGCCAGTAGAAGCCGTACCCGGGCAGCGTGAGCTGGTACGGGTCGGCGTCGACCTCCGGAAACGGCACCCCGCCGGTGAGCTCGACGGGCTGACGACCAGCGTGCTCCGCCAGGTCCAGGCGCACCGCCTGCGGGAAGCGCGACAAGTTGTTGACGCACAGGATCACGTCGGCCCCGGCGCTGTCGGACCCATGCGTGCGCAGGTAGGACAGGATCGACGGGTTGGACCCGCCGAGGTCGGTGAACTCGCCCAGCCCGAACGCCGGGTGGCTCTTGCGGACGTGGATCATGCGCCGCGTCCAGTGCAGCAGGCTGGCGGTGGAGTTCATCTGCGCCTCCACGTTGACGCCCTGGTAGCCGTACTGCGGGTCCATGATCGCCGGCAGGTACAGCCTGCCCGGGTCGCAGCGGGAGAAGCCGGCGTTGCGGTCGGGGCTCCACTGCATCGGGGTGCGGACGGCGTCACGGTCGCCGAGCCAGATGTTGTCGCCCATGCCGATCTCGTCGCCGTAGTACAGCATCGGCGACCCGGGCAGACTCAACAGCAGCGCGGTGAACAGCTCGAGCTGGTTGGTGTCGCCGTCGAGAAGCGGGGCCAGGCGCCGGCGGATGCCGATGTTGGCCTTCATCCGCGGGTCCTTGGCGTACTCGGCGTACATGTAGTCGCGTTCCTCGTCGGTGACCATCTCGAGCGTGAGCTCGTCGTGGTTGCGCAGGAAGATCGCCCACTGGGCCGAGGACGGAATGTCCGGGGTGTGGGCGAGGATCTCGGTGACGGGGAACCGGGACTGCCGCCGCACCGCCATGAAGATGCGCGGCATCAGCGGGAAGTGGAACGCCATGTGGCACTCGTCGCCCACCTCGGACTCGCCGAAGTAGTCCACCACGTCCTCGGGCCACTGGTTGGCCTCGGCCAGCAGCACGCGCCCGGGGAACTCCTCCTCGACCACGGCCCGGCACTTGCGCAGGAACTCGTGGGTCTCGGGCAGGTTCTCGCAGTTGGTGCCGTCGCGCTCGAACAGGTACGGCACGGCGTCCAGGCGGAACCCGTCGATCCCCAGGTCCAGCCAGAAGCGCAGGACGTCGATCATCGCCTCCTGGACCTCGGGGTTGTCGTAGTTGAGGTCGGGCTGGTGGGAGAAGAAGCGGTGCCAGTAGAACTGTCCGCGCACCGGGTCGTAGGTCCAGTTGGACGACTCGGTGTCGACGAAGATGATGCGCGCCTCCGGGTACCGGGCGTCATCGTCCGACCAGACGTAGAAGTCGCCGTACGGGCCCGTCGGGTCCGCTCGGGACTCCTGGAACCACGCGTGGGTGTCGGAGGTGTGGTTCATGACCAGGTCGGTGATCACCCGGATACCCCGGCTGTGCGCCTGCTCGAGGAGCTCCACGAAGTCCTCGACGGTGCCGAACTCCGGCAGCACGGTGCGGAAGTCGCGGATGTCGTACCCGCCGTCGCGCAGCGGCGAGTCGTAGAACGGCGGCAGCCACAGGCAGTCCACGCCGAGCCATTCGAGGTAGTCGAGCTTCTCGATGAGCCCGCGCAGGTCGCCGGTGCCGTTGCCGTCGGAATCGTAGAAAGCCCGCACCAGGACCTCGTAGAACACCGCGGACTTGTACCAGTCGTGGTTGATCTCGAGCTCGGTGGCGTGACGGTAGTCGTCCGCGCTGGGCTCGACGACGTGCCCGTCGTCGGTGAGCTCCGGATCGGCCGCACGGGGATCGGCGGGGTGTGACTCGGACTGAAGGCTGGGCTTCGGTGCCATGGGGGCGAGCCTACGGCCCCGTACGATCCGTTGCATGCGGAAAATCGACCCGGCGCGGTGGTATCGGGGCCGGCACGGTCGGCGCGCCCGTGCGCTCGCGGTGCGGCTCGACGGCGACGACGACGAGGTGGTCATCCGCCCCTGGGAGCTACGGCTACCCCGGTCGGTCGTCTACGCGGCGGCCCGGTCCAGGGGCCTGGAACCGGTGGGGGGCACGCGGGCACTCGTGCAGCGGGGCCCCTGGCTGGACCCGATGCGGTTCACCCGTGTGGCGGTGCGGCGGTGAGCCCCGGCTGGGTGCTCACGCTCGTGGCGCTCCTCCCGCTCGTCGCGTCGGGGATCGCGGCCTGTGTGGTCGCGGTGCGCCGGTGGCTGCGTCGCCGGGGGGACGAACCCACGCGCCGACTGCGACTGGCCCGGATGCTGGGGACCGCCGACCTCGTCATCGTCCCCACCTCCGACGTCGACCTGCCCGAGCACACCGTCCTGGAGGTCGCCTCCGACGCGCGGATGCGGCTGGTGGGCTACGAACGCACCGATACGCCGATGCGTCGCCGGGTCGGGGTGTTCGTGCGGATCGGGAGCGAGCTCGACGTGGTGATCCGGGGTGACCGGGCCCCCCGGTAGCGTTGCGCGCATGCGCATCGGAATGGCTCTCAACTACAGCGGCGGATTCGCCGAGACGGCCGCGGAGGCCGCCGACCTCGAGCGGGCGGGACTGGACATCGCGTTCGTCCCCGAGGCCTACTCGTTCGACGCGGTCAGCCAGCTCGGCTACCTCGCGGCCAAGACGTCCACCATGGAGCTGGCCTCGGGCATCCTGCAGATCTACACCCGCACGCCCACGCTCACCGCGATGACCGCGGCGGGCCTGGACTACGTC
Source organism: Dietzia sp. 111N12-1 (assembly GCF_001658045.1). Classification (NCBI taxonomy): domain Bacteria; kingdom Bacillati; phylum Actinomycetota; class Actinomycetes; order Mycobacteriales; family Dietziaceae; genus Dietzia; species Dietzia sp. 111N12-1. Next base: position 146,181 of record NZ_LSSV01000001.1, read on the forward strand.
TCCGACGGTCGCTTCACCCTCGGCCTGGGCGCCTCCGGACCGCAGGTCGTCGAGGGTTTCCACGGCGTGAAGTACGACGCGCCACTCGCCCGCACGCGCGAGATCATCGAGATCTGCCGGAAGGTGTGGCGCCGCGAGAAGGTCGTCCACGACGGAAAGAAGTACCAGATCCCCCTGCCCGCCGATCAGGGCACCGGCCTGGGCAAGCCGCTCAAGCTCATCAACCACCCGGTGCGCGAGGACATCCCGATCATCCTCGCCGCCCTGGGGCCCAAGAACGTCGAGCTCGCGGCCGAGGTCGCGAACGGCTGGCAGCCGCTGTTCTTCCACCCCGAGAAGGCGCACCTGGCCTGGGGCGACGCGCTGGCCCGCGGCCGCGAGAAGCGCGATGCGTCCCTGGGCGAACTCGAGGTCTACGCGGGGCCGGCGCTGGCGATCTGCGAGGAGGACGAGGTCCCCGGCTACCTGGACTTCGTGCGCCCGCACCTGGCCCTCTACATCGGCGGGATGGGCGCCCGCGGCAAGAACTTCTACAACGAGCTCGCCTGCCGCTACGGCTACGAGGCCGAGGCCGCCCGGATCCAGGACCTGTACCTGGACGGCAAGAAGGACGAGGCCGCCGCGGCCGTGCCCGACGAACTGGTCCGCTCGGTCTCTCTGATCGGCCCGGCGGGGTACGTGGCCGAGCGCGTCGAGGCGTTCCGCGAGGCCGGCGCCACCACCCTCACCGTCACCCCGATGGCGCTCGACGCCCCGGGTCGCCTCCGACTGGTGGAGCAGTTCCGCGAGCTCTGCTGAGCCGCCGGGTCAGGCCGCGCGATCAGACGGGGCGGCGGTCACGACAGTTTGTATCCGGCCCCGCGGACGGTGACCAGCCGCTCGGCGCCGATCTTGCGGCGCAGTGTGCGGACGTACACGTCGACGACGTTCGAGGCGGGGTCGAAGTCGTATCCCCAGGCGTGGGCCAGGATCTGCTCCCGCGACAGCACCTGCCCGGGGTGCTTGAGGAACACCTTGAGCATCGCGAACTCCCGGCTCGTCAGCTCGACGGGTCGCCCGGCGACGGTGGCGATCCGGGTGAGCAGGTCGAGGGTCAGGTCGCCGTGGTGCAGGACGGGTGTGGCCTCCGCTGACTCACCGCGCTCGCCCAGCCGGATACGCACCCGGGCGAGCAGTTCGGCGAAGTGGAACGGCTTGGCCAGGTAGTCGTTGGCCCCGGATTCCAGGCCGAGAACGGTGTCGTCCACCGAGTCGCGGGCGGTGAGGACGACGACCGGCGTCGTGATCCCCGACCCGCGGGCGGTGGCGAGCACCTCGAACCCGTCCATCAGCGGGAGGCCGATGTCGAGGACCACCAGGTCGTGGTCGCCGGCCCGCATGGCCTCGAGGGCGGAGCGGCCATCGGCGACATGGGAGGTGACGAAGCCGGCGGCGTGCAGGCCCTTCTGGAGGAACGACACGATCCGGGCGTCGTCCTCGGCGATGAGGATGCGGTTCACGGCTGGGCCTCCTGGGGGCGATCTGGAACGGGGATATCGACGGCGAAGGTGGCGCCGTGACCGGGCGTGGAGTCGAGGGTGACGGTGCCTCCGTGGGCAGTCGCGATAGCGGTGACGATGGCCAGTCCGAGGCCGGCGCCACCGGAACCGGAGGTCCCGGCGGTGCCGCGGTCGAAGCGGCGGAAGATTCGTTCGGCGTCCTCCGGCGCGACCCCGGGGCCCTCGTCGGCCACGGAGACCACCAGGCGGCCGTCGACCCACCGGGACCCGATCCGGATCCGGTCGCCCACCTCGGTATGGGTGACCGCGTTGGACGCGAGCTGGAGCACGGCCTGGGTGATCCGCTGCGGGTCCACGGACGCCTCGCCCTCGGCGATCTCGACGAGTTCCCACCGGCGGTCACCCAACTGCTGGGCCTGGGACTCGATGTCCAGCAGCAGCTCGGCGGCGTCGACGGGTCGCGGCCTGACGAAGTCGGGGCGCTCGGACTTGGCCATGGTGAGCAGGTCGGAGACGATCCGGGACATGCGGTCGAGTTCGGAGTCGACGAGGCGGAGGGTCTCGGCGCGGGCGGCGGGGTCGTCGTCGGGATCCATCGTCTCGAGGTGACCGCGGATCACCGTGATCGGGGTCCGCAGTTCGTGACCGGCGTCGTCGACGAACCGACGTTGGGTGTCGTAGGCACCCTCGATCCGGTCGAGCATCGCGTTGAACGTCTCGGCGAGCTGGGAGATGTCGTCGCGACCGTGTACCGGAACCCGGCTGTCGAGGTCGCTCTCCTGTATCCGCTCGGCCACCAGGCGCACCTCTCGGACGGGCGCGAGGATCTGTCCGGCCACGAGGTAGCCGAACAGTGCGGTCAGCGCGAGGCCGCCGAGCGACCCCCAGCCGAAGACGCGCATGGTGGAGTCCACCTCGGCACGTTCCGGCCCGGTGAACACGGAGATCACGAACGTCGACTCGCCGGCGGCCGCGTCCGCCCCGCCCGGTGCCTCACCGGCGGCGATGGTCATCTTGCCCCACCGGACCGGGCCGACAGGACTGTCGGCGATGCCCGACGGGGCGGCCGAGGCCCGGATGGTCTCGAGCAGTTCTGCATCGGCGGCGAGGTCGTAGGGGCTCGGATCGCCGGCGGAGCGGTCCACGGCGAACACCCTGGCCTCGTCCATCCCCAGGTGGACCTCGTCGGCCGCAGGGATCTGGCGGCTGAGGTAGAGCCGCAGCAGTCGTTCGGGATCGTCGAACGGCTCTGCGGTCGTCGGATCGACGCCCTCCCGGACGAACGCGCGGAACTCGTCGAGCTCCTGGACCACGTCCGCGTTCGCGGTCCGGTCGACGTCGGCCATGAGCAGTGTCCGGAGCGTCAGACCGAGTGCGAGCAGCACCAGGGCGGTGGTGAGCACGATCCACCCGACGATCCGCCACCGCGCCGGGATCGAGGTGGCGTCCGCCCGTTCGGCGGCGCCGGTCTCAGTCGTCCCAGTCGTCATCCCAGTCATCCCCGTCGTCGTCCCACCCATCGTCCCAGTCGTCATCCCGGTCGTCTCCGTAGTAGGGCACCACCGGCTGAACCGGTTGCACGGGCACCGGTCGCGCCGGCGCCGGCGCCGGTGCCTCACCGGGGGATGAGATGGGGGTCGGGGAGGAGTTCGTCGTGGGAGATGACGACGACGAGGTACGCCCCTGCTGGCCGGGGGGCGCGTGCATGTCGACCGTCGCGTCCTCGACCCGGACGGGCGGGGCGCCGGTATCGGAACCGATCGCCACGGCGCCCAGTGCGAGTCCGGCGGGCACGAGCACCACCGCGGCAATGAGGGCGAGCTTGCGCGTGAACTCAGACATGGCGGGCCCGGTCAGTCGTCGAGGTCGTCGTCGTCGTCGCCGTGGTCGTCCCGGTCGTCATCATCATCGTCGTCGCGGTCATCGCGGTCGTCATCATCGTTGCGGTCGTCGCGGTCGTCATCGTCGTCGTCGTCACCGCCCCGGTCATCGTCCTGATCATCCAGGTCGACGGACTGGGCAGGCGCGGTCACGGTGGTGGTCTCGGAGGCAGGGGCATTGCTCCCGGCGTCATTCCCCGCGCCGCATCCGGACAGGATGAGGGCGGCGGAGGCGGACAGGGCGAGGAGGACGGTGCGGAGGCTGTTGTTCTCTGTCATGAGTGCCATCCTGGGTGCCCGGTATGACGGGTTGATGAAACCTCCATGACGGAGTCTTCATGTCGCACCACGGCGGGCGCCGGTGTCGGCCGGACGCGAGAACACCCCGCGGTGGTCGACCGCGGGGTGTTCTCGGGTGCTTTCGGATGCCGCCCGGTGGGGCGACCAGCGCCGGTCAGGCGAGATCGACCACCACGTTCTTCAGCACGGGGGCGTCGTCGCGCTCCACGACGGTCGCCGCCACGAGCAGTCGCGAGCCCTCCTCCCACACGCGGATGCGCATGGTCTCGCCGGGGAAGAAGATGCCGCCGAAGGTCACGCCGTAACCGCCGACGCGGGCGACGTCGCCGCCGAGCACCTGATCCACGACCGCCCGCAGGACCAGGCCGTACGAGCACAGTCCGTGGAGGATCGGGCGCGGGAACCCGGCCGCCTCGGCGAACGCGGGATCGGAGTGCAGCGGGTTGCGGTCGCCGCAGAGGCGGTAGAACAGCGCCTGCTGGGGGAGCGTGGCCACCTCGATGGTGTGGTCGGCCTCCCGCTCGGGGTACTCGACCTTCTCGGAGGTCCCGCGATCGCCGCCGAAGCCCCCCTCACCGCGGGCGAAGATGCCCGAGCGCGAGGTCCACAGCTTCTCACCGTCGGCGGAGACCGTCTCGGACTCCTGGATGATCACCGCGGCCGAGCCCTTGTCCTGGATCTCGGCGATCTTCGTGGTGGTGGTGGCGGTGCCGGAGGCGGGGATCGGCCGGTGCAGCGTGACGGACTGGCTGCCGTGGACGACCTTGGCCAGGTCGATCTCGACGCCCGGGAAGGACACCCGGGGCGCCTCGGTGACGTTCATCGTCGCTGCGACGGTGGCGAACGACGGCAGCACCTTGGGCGCCGTGTCGTGGACGTACTCGAGACCGGTGGTGTCCATCGGGTCGGCGGCGGCGCCCACCGACAGGGCGTAGAGCGCCACGTCGGAGGCGGTCCAGGAGAACTCCTGCGAGGGCAACTGCGCCCCGAGGGCCTTGTCGAGGTCGATCGGCACGTCAGACTCCCGTCTTCGCGGTGGTGGTGGGGGTGGCGGCCAGCATGTTCTCCACGGCGAGGTAGCCGAAGACCATCGCGGGGCCGATGGTGGCGCCCGGGCCGGCGTAGGTGTGACCCATGACCGGCGAGGAGGCGTTGCCCGCGGCGTAGAGTCCCTCGATCACGGAGCCGTCCTCACGCAGGACCCGACCGTGGACATCGGTGTTCGCGCCGCCCTTGGTGCCGAGGTCGCCGGGCACCATCTTGGCGGCGTAGAACGGCGCCTTGCGGACCGGGCCGAGGCTCGGGTTGGGCTTGTTGGTCGGGTCGCCGTAGTAGTGGTCGTACCCCGACTCGCCGCGGTTGAAGTCCTCGTCGACGCCCTTGGCGGCGAAGCCGTTGAACTTCTCGGTGGTCCGCTCCAGCGCCTCCGCCGGCACGCCGATGAGATCGGCGAGCTCGGCGAGGGTGTCCGCCTTGTGGAAGTTCTCGGTCTCGAGCCACTTCTTGGGCAGCGGTTGCTTGGCCTGCAGGCCGGCGAAGAGGTACCGGTTCTTGTACTCCTGGTCGAAGATGATCCAGGCCGGGACGTTCTCGCCGGGGGTCCCCTCCTGCCCGGCGGGTGCCTGTCCGAACTCGCCGCCGTACATCTTGTGGCCGGCCTCGACGTAGGGCAGCGACTCGTTCATGAACCGCTCGCCGCGGGAGTTGACCATGAAGGAACACGGCAGCGACCGCTCGGCCAGTGCGAACCAGGGGCCGCGCGGCAGCAGGATCGACGGACCCCACCAGGAGTCCTCCATGAAGGACAGCGAGGCGCCGGCCTTCTCCATGTACTCGATTCCCTCACCGGTGTTGGCGGCGGCGCCGACGGTCCACGAGGTGGGGATGGGCTGACGCTGGTACTTGTCGCGCATCTCCTGGTTGTGCTCGAAGCCACCGGACCCGATCACCACACCGAGTCGCGCACGGAGGGTCACCTCCTCGTCACCGCGGGTGACGGTGATGCCCACGACGCGCTCCTGGGTGCCCGAGCCCTCGGTCACCAGGCCGGTCATGGGGGTCTCGAGCCACACCGGAACGCCCGCGTCGAGCAGGCCCTTGCGCATCGCGGCGATGAGCGCCCGGCCCATGCCCACCGAGTTCTGCTTGCGGGCCTTGGCGAGGAACATGCGGGCGGCGACTCGGATCGAGCGCCTGATGCCCTTGGTGTGCGGACGCTGGAGCAGGTTGAGCCAGCGGTAATCGGACTGCATCACGACCATGTTCGCCGGGGCCTTGGCGTAACCGGGCTCCAACTTGTCGGCCTCCGAGCCGAGCTGGTTCAGGTCGAAGGGCTTGGGCTCGACGGACCGTCCGCCGAGACGACCACCGGGGGCCTCCGGGTAGTAGTCGGCGTAGTCCTTGACCCACTCCAGCCGCAGGGGACTGTTGGCCAGGACGAAGTCCAGGACCTCGGGCCCGCGGTCGATGTAGGCGTCGATCTTCGCGGGCTCCACGACATCGCCGATGATCGAGCGGAGGTAGGTCCGGGCCGCCTCAGGGGTGTCCAGGACACCGTCGCGGCGGAGCACCGAGTTGTTGGGGATCCACACGCCGCCGCCGGAGCGGGCGGTGGAGCCGCCGTAGTGGGGGGCCTTCTCAACGAGGACCACGCTGAGGCCCTTCTTTGCTGCCGCGAGGGCGGCCGTCATGCCTGCTCCACCGCTGCCGACGACGACGACGTCGAATTCCTGGTCTGCCATGTAGAACACGTTATAGAACTGATCGCCGTGGCGCCAGACGGCCCAGGTAGCATCCCCGTCATGCTCAACGAGGAGACCCGCGCCACACTAGCCCAGCGACTCTGGGACGCCGAGTCCGACGTCGCGCCGATCGCGCCGCTGACCGACGACCATCCGGACATGACGCCGGACGACGCCTTCGAGATCCAGCTGGTGAACATCCGCCGCAAGCTCGACGCCGGAGCGGTGGTGACCGGACACAAGGTGGGCCTGGCGTCCAAGGCGATGCAGGAGATGATGGGCGTCGACGAGCCCGACTACGGGCATCTGCTCGACACCATGGAGTACCCCGAGGGCACCGCGATCGAGGCGGCCCGGTTCTGCTTCCCGCGGGTCGAGGTGGAGGTCGGCTTCATCCTGGGCGCCGACATCCCGCCGGAGGGATGCTCCCAGGAGGAGGCTGCCGCGGCGATCGAGTGGGTCGTCCCCTCGATCGAGTTGATCGACTCCCGCATCCGGGACTGGAAGATCACGCTGCCCGACACGATCGCGGACAACGCCTCGTCGTGCGGCTACGTGGTGGGCGAGCAGCGGGTCCGGCTCGCGGACATCGACGTCGCCGCAATCGATGCGACCCTCTACAAGAACGGCGAGTTCCTCGCGTCCGGGCGTTCCGACGCGGTGCTCGGCAACCCGCTCAACTCGGTCGGGTGGCTCGCGTCGACGGTCGCCAAGTTCGGTGTCCGTCTGCGCAAGGGCGACGTGATCCTGCCGGGCACCGCGATCCGCGCGATGGACGCCGCCCCGGGCGACAGCTTCCGCGCCGAGTTCGCCGGGCTGGGCGACGTCACCATGGACTTCCGCTAGGCGTCCGCGGCCAGCGCGCGACTGGCCGCCGCGGCGACGCGGGTGACCAGCGGCTCGAGCCGGGCCAGGGCGCTCTCGTCCGCCGCGCTGGCGGACAACGCGGCGACGGCCCGCGTCCGGCCGGCGTGTTCCTCGTCGTCGTCGTCGAACACCGGCGCCGCCACGCAGTACAGGCCGGGCGTGAGCTCGGCCCGGTCGACCGCGCGCCTCCTCCGTCGTATCTCCGCGAGCTCCACCGCGAGGGCGTCGGGGGAGGTCAGAGTGGTGTCCGTCCACTCGATCAACGGCCCCTGCGCCACGCGGTCGGCCGCGTCCTCGTCGAACGCGAGCATCGCCTTGCCCACCCCGGTGCAGTACGCGGGCAGGCCGCCGCCGATCCGCGACGGCGACGGGATCGGCCGCGGCCCGTGCAACTTGTTGAGGTAGACCACCTCGTCCCCGTGCAGGGTGGCCAGATGAACGGTCGCGCGTGTGGCCTCGAAGAGGTGCGCGAGAAACGGTGTGAGCACCCGGCGGATCCGCTCGTACGCCGGCGAGACGGGGATCGGGTCCAGCTCGTGCACCAACGGCCCCAGCCGGTAGCGCTGCCCGATCCGCGTCACCGCGTCGTTGCGCTCGAGCGCGGCCAGGAGGCGCAGCGTCGTGGACTTGGCCAGCCCGGTCTCGCGCGCGATCTCGCTGAGCGTCATCCCCGTCCCGCCCGCCGTCACGCGTAGCACCTCGAAGGCGCGGTCAACGGGAGAGGCGGGGGGCTCGGTCATGCGCCGAGTGTAGCGCGCGGGTCGGACACCGGAGGCCGGGATGATCGAACACTTGCGCTAACGCGCGCCGTCTCGTAGTGTCGAACTCAGGTTCTAATATGGGCGCGGCGGCAGGAGGTGGGGGAATTGACGACGACGACGACACTCTTCGCGGTTCCGGAATCCCTGGGCGGGCTCGACACGACGGCGGTGAGCGAGGCGGCACGAGCCGCGACCCTGGCGCAGAACCGGGCAGGTGCAACCCGGCTGGAGGCGGCAGCGGCCCTGGTCGAGCAGATGTCGCGGGCGGAGCTCGGCAAGGACGCAGATGGCGCCGATGGCCTCGATGGGGTCGCCGGCAGCGGTGGTCGTGCACGTCCGGCGTACGCACGGTTGGACCCGCAGTCCAGGGCTCGTGACCATCTCGTGGCGGCCTGTCAGCTCACGTGCTGGCACGCCGCGCGTCTGGTCACCGCCGGGGTCCAGATCCATTCGCGGCTCGCGCGACTGCGGGCCTCGGTGGAGCGCGGGGTCGTTCCCGAACAGCTCGCCATCGACATCGCCTGCAAGCTGGCCGAGGTGCCCGACTCGATCGTCTCGGACGTGGAGGACGAGGTCGTGGCGGGCATCGTCGACGACCTGGACGGCGGTGACCGGCCGACTCGCAATTCGGTGGACGGCCGGATCGATGAGGCCGTCGGCCGGCTCGACCCGGAGGGCGCCGAGGATGCCCGGGCCCGGGCGGCGCTCACGCGTACGGTCCGGTTCCGGTCGGGCCGGGACGGGATGGCCTCGATGTGGGCGAAGCTGCCTCTGGCCGATGCGGAGTTGCTGCGGGGACGTATCGAGACCGACGCCCGCGCTGCCTCCGGAGACGGGGTGCCCGGCACGCTGGATCAGCTGCGTGCCGACGCTCTCGCCTCCCTCGCCGTGTACGCCCCGGCGCCCGCCCCGGCCCCGGCGCTCGCCGACGCCGGCGGGACGGACTCCGGCCCGGGGGACGACGGATCGATCGAGCTGGGTGAGGTCACCGTGGGTGCGGACATGCCCAGGCCGTCGCTCGGTAACGCCGCCGCAGCCGGCCGGCCGATCCGGGTGAGCGTGATCGCCGCGGCCGCGCAGGGGCTGCCCAACCGCGTGGAATTCGTCCACGGCGCATACAGCAGTTACTCCTGGTTGTGCCAGCAGTTGCTGGAGGGCGACGACGCACGCGTGCGGTTCGAACTCGTCGACCCCGCCCCCGGCGTGCTCGACTCCCCGGAACACGCCCTGCGCTACCTGATCACCCCCGCGATGGCGGAGCGCATCCGCATGCGCGACGGCACCTGCCGACATCCGGGGTGTTCGGTTCCCGCGGAGGACTGTGACGTGGACCATGTGATCGCGTTCAATACGAAGGATCCCGAACTCGGCGGGCCGACCACCGAGTGGAACCTCGTCTGCCTGTGTCGGAAACACCACCGGGAGAAGACGTTCGGGACCAACGCCTACAGGCCCGGCCCGCTCGGCGAACTGATCATCCTCGCCGACACCGGACACCAACACCGCACCAGACCCAAGGGCCCCTTGGCCCGTGCGCGCGATGCCATACGGGAACGCGAGTGGAACGCCTTCGCCGACCGGCTCATCAGCGCAGACGGTCACCTCACGAACCCTCCGGGCGCGGCCCGGGCGCGCGCACGGCCGGCCTGAGTGCCGGCGTGCACCGCCCTGGAGTGCCGCGATTTCACTGAGTGGCACAACCTGTTGTCCCGCGAGCCCGCCCGCGCGACACTTCCGTCATGACAGTCGATACCAAGCTCACCGCCGCGATCGTGGGGTCCGGCAACATCGGCACCGACCTCATGTACAAGCTCGAGCGCAGCGAGTACATCGAGCCCAAATGGATGATCGGCATCGACGCCGAGTCCGAGGGCATGAAGCGCGCCGCCGACCACGGCCTCACCTGCATGGCGGGCGGCGCCGACGAACTGCTCACCTCCATCGAGGCCGGTGGCGAGAAGCCCGACCTGCTGTTCGAGGCCACCAGCGCGTACGTGCACAAGGCCTACGCGCCCAAGTACGAAGAGGCCGGCATCATCGCCATCGACCTCACCCCGGCCGCGGTCGGCCCGATGGTCATCCCGCCGGCGAACCTCCACGAGCACGTCGACGCCCCCAACCACAACATGGTCACCTGCGGCGGCCAGGCCACCATCCCGATGGTCCACGCCGTGTCCTCGGTCGTGCCCGTGGAATACGCCGAGATCGTCGCCTCCGTCTCCTCCGAGTCGGCCGGCCCGGGCACCCGCGCCAACATCGACGAGTTCACCGAGACCACCAAGCTGGCGATCGAGAAAGTAGGCGGCGCCAAGCGCGGCAAGGCCATCATCATCCTCAACCCGGCCGAGCCGCCGATGATCATGCGCGACACGATCTTCTGCGCCATCCCCGAGGACGCGGACCACGACCTCATCACCACCGCCATCCGCACGCGGGAGAAGGAGATCCAGGAGTACGTGCCCGGTTACCGCCTACTCCAGGAGCCGCAGTTCGACCCTCCCACCGAGATCACCGGCGGCATGGCCCGCGTCGCGATCTTCGTCGAGGTCGAGGGCGCCGGAGACTTCCTGCCGCCGTACGCCGGCAACCTCGACATCATGACCGCCGCCGCCACCAAGGTCGGCGAGGACATCGCCAAGACCAAGCTCGGAGTGTGACAGACATGGATACGACCAACCCACACAACGCCCACGCCCGCGCCTATAGCGCCGAGCTCGACATCCGCATCACCGACTCTTCGCTCCGCGACGGTTCGCACCACAAGCGGCACCAGTTCTCCGTCGAGGACGTCCGCAACGTCGTCGCCGCGCTCGACGGCGCCGGCGTCCCGGTCATCGAGGTCACCCACGGCGACGGCCTCGGCGGCGCCTCCTTCAACTACGGCTTCGCCAAGTCGTACGACCAGGACCTCATCAAGGTCGCGGCCGAGACCGCAAAGCAGGCCAAGATCGCGTTCCTCACGCTGCCCGGCCTGGGCATCAAGGACGACATCCTCCAGGCCCGGGACAACGGCGGGTCGATCTGCCGCGTGGCCACCCACTGCACCGAGGCCGACGTCTCGATCCAGCACTTCGGCTACGCCCGCGACCTCGGCCTGGAGACCGTCGGTTTCCTCATGATGAGCCACACCCAGCCGCCGGAGGTGCTCGCGAAGCAGGCCCGGATCATGGCCGACGCCGGCTGCCAGTGCGTCTACATCGTCGACTCGGCGGGGGCGCTCGTCATGGACCAGGTCTCCGACCGCGTCTCGGCTCTCGTCGCCGAGCTCGGTGACGACGCCCAGGTCGGTTTCCACGGCCACGAGAACCTCGACATCGGCGTGGGCAACTCCATCATGGCCATCCGCGCGGGCGCCCAGCAGATCGACGGCTCCACCCGTCGGTTCGGCGCCGGCGCGGGCAACACGCCCGTCGAGGCACTGGTCGGCGTGTGCGACAAGCTCGGCATCACCACCGGCGTCGACTTCTTCAAGATCGCCGACGCCGCGGAGGACGTGGTGCGCCCGCTCATGCCGAGCGAGTGCGTCGTCGACCGCCAGGCCATGATGCTCGGCTACGCCGGCTGCTACTCGTCCTTCATGAAGCACGCCGAGGGCCACGCGCAGCGGTACGACGTGCCGGCCTCGGAGATCCTCCTCCGCGCCGGTGAGCGTCGACTCGTGGGCGGCCAGGAGGACCAGCTCATCGACATCGCGCTGGAGATCCAGAAGGAGCGGGCCAACGCCTGATCCTCCCGGCCTGCAGCCGCGCGCCCCGGATGACCCCCGGAGTGCGCGGCTGCTGGCGGTTCAGGGGGCGGTGTCGCTGCCGTCCGCCCAGGCCACGACCGGGTCGAGGGCCGTCTCGTCGACGAAGTGCAGGGGCTCGCCGGACAACAGCATCCGCGCGGCGGGCGTGTCGGGGGTCCTGCGCAACTGGCGGCGGAGCGCGGCCATGAGGGCGCGGTCGACCCAGTTGAGCCGGGCGGGGTCGAGATCCCCTCGGACGTGGAAGGTGGTGACGGCCCGGCCGGTGGCGGTGATCAGGCGGGCTGAGAGGGAGCCGCGCCCGGGGTCGTCCGCGGGGGAGATCGCGACGACGACGAGGGCGACCCTCCCGGGAGCCGAGCGGATCGCCCGGATGATCCGACGTCGCCCGAGGATCCGGGTCGCGTAGACGGGCGCGAGCAGGATCAGCGGGTCGGCGTCGGATGCGGGGGCGAGGTCGGCGAGCTCGACCGCGGGCGTGCCGAGTCGCCTCCCGAGCGCGGTGGCGTAGCGCCGGGTGGAGCCGTACCTGGAGGTGAAGGCGACGACGGGGCTGGTCACGCCACCGAGTCTGCCAGCCCCGGCTCGATTCCGAGCGGGCTCACTCGGAGTACGACACCTCGACGCGGTCGGTCTTGGGGAGGAGTTGGCAGCTCAGGACGTATCCCTCTTCCACTTCCTCGGGGTCGAGGATCCCGTTGTGCATCATCTCGACCTCGCCGGACTTGAGGATGCAGGCGCACGCCGAGCACTCGCCCTTCCGGCAGGAGAACGGTGCCTTGATCCCCTTGGAGAGCAGGACGTCGAGGAGCGGGGTCTTGCGGGGCCAGGAGACCTCGTGGACCTCGTCGTCGAGTTCGACGATCGCGGTCGCCGGGCCTGCGCCGTCCTCGTCGGCCGACTCGTCGATGACGATCTCGGCGAACGGGTCGCCCTCGATCGAGGAGAACACCTCGGTGTGGATGAGGTGCATGTCGGCGCCCGAGCGGCGGAGCCCGTCCTTGACGGTCTCCATGAACGGCGCCGGACCGCAGATGTAGGAGTGTCGCTTGGTCGCGACGGGCTGGAGCAGGTTGCCGATCATCTCCGCGGTGGGGATGCCGGAGACCGACTCGAGCCAGTGGAGAACGGTGAGGCGGTCCGGGTTCTCCCGCTGGAGCTTCTGCAGCTCGTCCTTGAAGATGACCGACTTCTCGTCGCGGTTCGCATAGACCATGACGATGTGGCCGGTGCCCTGGGCGAGGGCCGACTTGAGGATCGACATCACGGGGGTCACGCCCGAACCCGCGGCCAGGAGGATGAAGTCCTGGTCGAGATTCTTGGGCGTGAAGATGCCGGACGGGGCGAGCACGTGCATGCTCATACCGGCCTCGGCGTTGTCGCACAGCCAGTTGGACCCGTATCCGTCGATCGTGCGCTTGACGGTCACCTTGAGCCGGGCGTCCTCGGTGGGGGAGCTCGACAGGGAGTAGCAGCGCGCGACGGATCCGGTCCGCTCACTGGGGACTCGCAGGGTGAGGAACTGTCCGGGGGTGTACCGGAAGTCGTCCTCGCAGCCGGCGGGGATATCGAAGACGATCGACTTGGCGTCGGCGGTCTCCTCGATCACCTCGGCGATCGTGAGCTCGCGCACGAAGGAGCCGAGCGGGGGAGTTTCGGTCATGGATCGGGAGCCTATCGCTTGGATACGCGCGGACGGGTTTCAGTGCACTGTCCCAGACGACGGCGACCTCCTCCGGGCTGTTCTCGCCTCGGGGAAGTCGCCGGCCGTCGGGGTGTTACTCGGGGACGTAGAGCGGGTTCACCATGTGCTCGTCGTCGGCCGGGTCGACGCCCTCGGCGATGGTCAGCAGACCCTCGGCGTAGGCGTAGCGGATGCTCGCGAGCATCCGGGGGCACGTGTCCTCGCCATCGGGCCGTGCACCACCCTCGCGCCACTCGTTGAGGACGGGGCAGTTGCGGTCGCCGCCCTCCGTCCACTGGATCGAGGTGTGCTTCTCGCTGTTCTTGCGCACGGCCACGCTGGTGCCGCAGCTGCGGCACTCGACGGGCTGGAAGCCGGCCCGCGTGTAGGTCTCGCGATCCAGGTCGGTGTACTCGTGGAGCCGCGCGGCGCGCGCGGGGTCGGTCTCGTCCCAGGTGGGCGCGCGCCGCGAATCGTTCTTCTTGAACATCACTTCTTCGACGGGGCCGCGCCCGCCTCGCCGGCGACCTCGGCCATGCCGGTGTACTGGGTCTGCTCGTCGGAGATCTCCGCCTCGCCGGCCGCTTGCTTGCGCATGTTCTCGGCGACCTCGCTCTCCCAGTACTGGTTGGCCGCGGTGGTGTCGACCTCGAACTCGAAACGCTCCTGCATCTCGGGTTCGACCTTGTCGCGGTCCACGTAGAACTGCTCGTACCAGCGGCGGAGCTGGTAGACGGGGCCGTCCTCCTCGCACAGGAGCGGGTTGGCGATCGAGGACTTGCGCTGCCAGATCCGGACGTCCTGGAGGAAGCCCTCGCCGAAGAAGGTCGCGATCTTCGCGGCCATCTTCGCCGACGTCTCGTCGTCGAAGCCCTGCGGCTTCTTCACCGAGAGCCCGTACATGAGCACGAACGAGTTCTGGTCGATCGGGTAGTGGCAGTTGATGAGGATCGCGTCGGTGACGAAGTCTCCGTACATCTGCTTGAGGGGGTTGATCATGTACGCGGGGCCGAAGTACGAGGCCTCGGACTCCAGGAGGGTGTCGCCGTACTTGCCGCCGGACGGATCGTGGTCCGGACGGCCCTTGGTGTTGAGGTACTGGGTGGCTGTCTGTCCCTCGAAGACGTTCTTGAAGTACGTCGGGAACGCGAAGTGGATGTAGTAGAAGTGGGCCATGTCGACGACGTTGTCGACGATCTCCATGCAGTTGGAGCCCTCGATGACGAGGCGGTTCCACTCCCAGTCGGTCCACTCGCCCGTGTCGTACTCCTCGATGACCGGGATGGCGTCCTCCTCGAGGGGCGGGTTGCCCTCGTGGTCGTGCCAGACGAAGACCTGGCCGGACTGGACGTTGGTGATCCACGCGCGGGTCTTGGCACGCAGGGGCACGCGCTTGGCGTAGGGGATGCCCTTGCACTTGCCGTCGCCACCCCAGCGCCAGTCGTGGAACGGGCACGCGATGTTGCCGTCCTTGATCGAGCCGTCGGACAGGTCGCCGCCCAGGTGGCGGCAGTACGCGTCGAGGACCTTGATCTCGCCCTCGTCGTCGGCCCACACCACGAGCTTGGTGCCGAAGGCGTGGATGGAGTGGGGCTTGCCGTCGGAGAACTCCTTGACGGTGCCGATGCAGTGCCAGCCGCGTGCATATCGATCCCGGGCCTTGCCGGTATCGATCTCGCGGACGGCTCCGGGGGCTGAGCCGGGTGCGGTCATGATTCCTCCTGAGGGGCGTGAGCCGGATGAGAACAGGTTATAGAATGGGCGGGCAGGCCACAACCAGGGTGCGTAAGTGCTGGCACGGGGTGCCAGAAGCTCTTGCTCGGCGGCGGTTGCCTGGTGCAAAACTGTAACGTGTTCTAGTCTAGTCCGCATCACTCCCACGAACGCCAGAGAGGTTCACATGAGCGAGTACGCCTCCCACGAGGTCATCGACCGCATCACGGCTCTGCTGCCCGGTTTCGCCGAGCGGGCCCAGGAGACGGAGGACCTGCGCAAGGTCCATCCCCAGAACATCGCGGAACTCGACGAGGCCGGCTTCTTCAAGCTGTGCCAGCCGGCCCAGTGGGGCGGGTACGAGGCGGACATGGAGACCTTCTACACGGCGGTCAAGACCATCGCGACGGCGTGCCCGTCCACCGGGTGGTGCGCGAGCATCCTCGGTATCCACAACTGGCACCTCGCGCTCTTCCCGCAGCAGGCGCAGGAGGACGTGTGGGGCGAGGACCCGACGGTGCGGATCTCGTCCTCGTACGCGCCGATGGGTGCGGCGAAGAAGACCGCCGACGGGCTGCTGCTCAACGGCAAGTGGTCCTGGTCCTCGGGTTCCGACCACGCCGACTGGGTCTTCGTGGGCGGCCCGGTGCTCGACGACAACGGCAAGATGGTCGACTTCTGCACGTTCCTGGTCGAGAAGTCGCAGTACGAGATCCTCGACGTCTGGCACGTCGCCGGGCTCAAGGGCACGGGCTCCAACGACATCCTGGTCAAGGACGCACTCATCCCCGAGCACCGCGTGCTGTCCTTCGGCCTCATGGCGGCCACCAAGAGCCCGGGTCTCGAGGTCAACACCAACCCCATCTACAAGATGCCGTGGGGCACCATCCACCCCACCACCATCTCGACGCCGATCGTCGGCATGGCGTTCGGCTGCTATGACGTTCACCGCGAGCACCAGCGGGAGCGCGTGCGCGCGGCGTTCGGCACCGCGGTCAAGGACGATCCGTTCGCCAAGGTGCGCCTGGCCGAGGCGGCCGGCGACATCGACGCGGCGTGGCTGCAGCTCATGCGCAACGTGCGCGAGGAGCAGGACATCATCACCGCCGGCGGATACCCGGACATGACGATCCGCACGCGCGCCCGCCGCGACCAGGTCCGCGCCACGCAGCGGTCGATCGACGCCATCGGTCTGCTGTTCCAGAACTCCGGGGCCCGCGCCCTGGAGGAGACCTCGCCGATCCAGCGATTCTGGCGGGATGCCAACGCCGGGCGGGTCCACGCCGCCAACGAGGCCACCAAGGCGTACATCATGTATGGACAGAACGAGTTCGGCGAAAAGGTCACCGACTCGATGGTCTGATCCGCCTCACGGATCGAAAGGACTGGCAATTATGGCGATCAGCAATTTCGGGTATGTCCGGGTCTTCGCCACGGACATGGCCGCCTGGCACGAGTACGGCACGAAGGTGCTGGGCTTCGTGGTGGGAGCGGGCGACGATCCGGAGTCGCTCTACTTCCGGATGGACGATCATCCGCACCGGTGGATCATCGTCCCCGGCGAGGAGGACACGCTCTCCGCGGTGGGCTGGGAGTGTGCGAACGAGGGCGAGTTCGAGGACGTCAAGCGGCGCCTCGACGCGGCCGGTGTGCCCTGGGAGGACGCCCCGGCCGAGGTGGCGCGCGACCGCAAGGTGCGCGGGCTGATCACCTGTCAGGACCCGGCCGGGTTCACGCTGGAGATCTACCACACCATCGCGCTGCAGCACCGTCGCATCCCGACGCCGTACGGGCACGAGTTCGTCACCGGCGACCAGGGTGCGGGCCACATCGTCCTGTCCACCCCGGACGAGACCGCGGCGCTCGAGTTCTACCGCGACGTCCTGGGGTTCTCGCTGCGTGACTCGATGAGCCTGCCGCCGGAGATCGTGGGCCGACCGGCCGACGGCGAGCCCGCGTGGCTGCGGTTCCTCGGCTGCAACCCGCGGCACCACTCGCTGGCGTTCACCCCGTTCCCCAGCCCGACCGGGATCATCCACCTGATGGTCGAGGTCGGTACCGCGGACGACGTGGGGCTGGCGCTGGACCGGGCGACGCGCAAGAAGGTGAGGATGTCGGCCTCGCTCGGCCGGCACGTCAACGACAAGATGCTGAGCTTCTACATGAAGACGCCCGGAGGCTTCGACTGCGAGTACGGCTGTGAGGGCGTGCAGGTCGAGGACGACGAGAAGTGGGTGGCGCGTGAGTCGACGGCCGTGAGCCTGTGGGGCCACGACTTCTCCGTCGGGTTCAAGTAGCCGCCTAGGCTGGGCCTTGCAGACAGTTCACGAGCCGAAAGTCCAGGGAGGACGACCCACATGAGCAGCACCGACGAGAGCCCGGAGGGCCAGTCCTTCAGCAGCCGTGAACTGCGTGACGCACTGGGACAGTTCTGTACGGGGATCACCGTCATCACCGCGATCGAGGACGACAAGCCGGTGGGTTTCGCCTGCCAGTCGTTCTCGGCACTGTCGCTCGAGCCGCCGTTGGTGCTGTTCTGCCCGATGAAGACCTCGGGTTCGTGGAAGGGGATCGAGAAGGCGGGACGGTTCGTGGTGAACATCCTGTCCGAGGAACAGGAGGACGTCTCCTCGACGTTCGGCCGCCGCGGTGACGACAAGTTCGCGCAGATCGACTGGTCGCCCAGCCCGCTGGGCTCGCCGGTGATCGACGGCGTCATGGCCTGGTTGGACTGCGAGATCGACCAGGTCCTCGACGGCGGCGATCACTGGATCGTGCTGGGGCGGGTCGATAACCTCGGCCCGACCAAGCGCGACATCCGCCCGCTGCTGTTCTACCGCGGTGCCTACCTCAGCATCGAGGAGGACGTGGTCGATCCGACGCCCGAGCAGGAGGAGTTGGAGAACTTCATCACCTCCGCCGACTCCTACACGTGGCTGTGAGCGGGCCGGTGGGCGAGGTCGGGCGGGCCACGGAGCCGCTGGCCAAGGCGTTGGCCGAGGCGGAGGAGATCATCCGCTCGGCGCCGCACGTCCACACCGAGGAGGACGTCGCGGAGGGCCTGGACTACCTGATGGGGACCATCCGGGGGGCCATCGAGACCGGCCAGCACCGCGGGCGCAGTCACCCGCAACTGTTCCAGGCCACGGGCCCGTACACCAAGATGGGCCTGGACAACCCGGACACGCTGTACTTCTACGCCAACCTCACCGACGGCGCCGAGTACGAGATCGAGGGTCGGCGCGGTACCACCGCGGACCTGTCGTTCCAGGTCATGGCCGGGACGTATTCGGCCGACGAGCGCGCCGCGTCGCACGCGGCGTTCGACGACCGTGCGTTGGAGATCGACGCCGACGGCCGGTATCGCTTCCGATTGGGACCGGCGAGGTACGACGACGACGAGGGCGACGCCGGCTACGTGGTGCTCCACCCGGGATCGTCCATGATCGCGGTCCGCGAGGTGTACTCCGACTGGAGCCGTGAGGAGGCCGGGTCGGCGATCATCCGCAGACTCGACACGGTCGGCACCGCACCGGAGCCGGTGACGCTCGCCGGGCAGGAGAAGTTCTACGCCAAGCTCGCCGAGGCGCTCGTCGGGCGGCTGCGGACGTGGCTGGCGTTCCCGGAGTGGTTCTTCGGCGACCAGGCCCGCAACACGCTGAACGAACCGCGGCAGACGCCGGGTGGGCTCACCACGCAGTTCTCGTCCGCGGGCGTCTTCGAGCTCGGTCCGGACGAGGCCATGGTGATCTCTGTGCCCGTCGCCGGGGTGCCCTACCAGGGCTTCCAGCTGGGCAGCATGTGGTACGCCTCGCTGGAGTACGTGCATCACCAGACCAGTCTCACCGCCGACCAGGCGCACGTCACCTCCGACGGACTGATCCATCTGGTGGCCTCCGAGCGCGACCCGGGGCTGGCCAACTGGATCGAGACGCTGGGCCGCCGCGAGGGCATCATGCAGTTCCGTTGGCAGCGGGTGGGAGATCCCATCACACCGGAGCTGGGCCCCACCGTGAAGGTGGTGCCGTTCGAGCGGCTCGCCGACGAGGTGCCCGGGTACGAGGAGTTGCGGGTGACGCCGGAGCAGTGGCGCGAGCGGATCGCCGCCCGCCAGGACGCGTTCGCCCGGAGGGGGCTCTCATGACCGTCTCGGCCGGAGGCGACACCGACCGTGTGCATGTCGGCACCGTCGAGGACCTGCACGCCAGCGCCTCGCGGACGGTCGGACTCGAGGACTTCGGCGACGGCGAGGACGGGCACCGTGAGGCGCTGGGGATCCTGTTGGACTCCCTGCACTCCGACGCGGGCCTGACCCCGGCCGGCAGCAAGTACTGGCGGTCGGTCCTCAAGAGCGCGCTCACCGCCCGGTTGCTGGCGAACGCGGGATTCTCGGCGGACCCGGCCGGGGCGGAGGTGGCGATCGAGCGGCCCGTCGTCGTCACCGGGTTGCCCCGCACCGGCACCACGGCGCTGCACCGGCTCCTGGGCGCGGACCCCGCCAACCAGGGGCTCGAACTGTGGTTGACCGAGGTGCCGCAGCCGCGGCCGCCGCGCGAGAAGTGGGAGGACGACCCCGCCTACGTGGGCCTACGGGACCTGTACTCCGGCTTCATGGCCGAGAACCCCGACTACGGCGGCGTGCACTACATCTCCGCGGACGACCTCGAGGAGTGCTGGCAGTTGCTGCGGCAGTCGCTCACGTCGGCGTCGTACGAGTGCCTGGCCCGGCTCGACGGCTACTCGCAGTGGCTGGCCGGCGCCGACTGGGTGCCCGCGTACCGGCGGCACAAGCGGAACCTCCAGCTCATCGGGGCGAATGATCCCGAGCGTCGCTGGGTGCTCAAGAACCCGAGTCACCTGTTCGCTCTCGACGCGTTGCTCGAGGTCTACCCCGACGCGGTCGTGGTGCAGACGCATCGCGATCCGCGCAAATCCATGGCGTCGATGTGCTCGCTCGCGCACAAGACCGCCGCGGAATGGTCCACGCGGTTCACCCCGGAGTACATAGGTGAGTCACAGTTGGACTTCTGGGCGCGGGGCGTCGAGACCTTCGACGCCGCCCGCGCGCGGCACGAGGCGGACCCGACGTCACGGGCGACGTTCGTCGACGTCGATCACCATGAGCTGCTGGCCGACCCGGCCGGCGTGGTGGAGCGCGTCTACGGCGCCGTCGGCACGGAGCTGCCGGAGGACGTGCGCGCGGGCGTGGTGGCCGAGAACGACAAGAGCCTGTCCGGCGACCGCGCCCCCGCGCACCGCTACACGCTCGCCGACTACGGGCTCAGCGAGGAGCTGATCGCGGAGCGGTTCGCCGGCTACCGCGGCCTGGAGCGCTAGAGGTATCTGCGGACCGCGTCGATGATCGTCTCGGCCACGTCCTGCGTGCACACCAGCAGGTCCGGGAACTCGATCTGCTCGGTGTTGTAGACCAGCTCGGAGCCGTCCAGGGCGCTGGCGTGCAGGCCGCGTTGCTGCACCACGCCCACAGTGGCCGCGGAGTCCCACTGGTGGTGACCGCTGGTGTGGATGTACGCGTCGCACTCACCCTCGAGCACGGTGGCGGTCTTGCCGCCGCCGGATCCGAGGTGGACCAGGGAGGCGTCGAGCTCCTCGGCGAGTTCCTCGGCGAACGCGGGCGGCTCGGCCTCGGAGACGGCGATGCGCAGGCGGTCGTCCTCGCGGGGCGGCACCAGTGGTCCGGGCCGGGGGCCGCGGATGATCGACGTGGGTTGATAGGTGGTGGCGCCGCGCCCGGTGAGGACCCGGCCATAGGCGGGCATGGCGATCGCGCACGCGGTGATGCCGCCGACACCCTCGGGGTCCTTCTCCCACAGGGCCACGTGGACGGCCCAGTCGGGGCGGCCCTCGGTCACGTAGGAGCGCACTCCGTCGAGGGGATCGACGAACCACACGCGGTCGGCCTCCAGCCGGGCGCGGGAGTCGGGGTCCCACTCGCCGAACACGAGGTCGCCGGGCCTCGCCACGGCCAGTCGGTCGATGATGACGGACTGCGCCTCGGCCTCCGCGAACGCACCGAGATCCTCCGGCGCCACCCGGGAGACCCGCAGGTCGGTGAGCAGGCGACCGGCCTGGGCCGCGAGGTCCTCGGCCGACCGCTGGTCGTTGGTCCGTCCGTGCGCGGGGAAGGGGCTCATGCGGGTGATTCTAGTGGCCCCGGCTACAGCCCCGCCGCGACCTCCAGGGCGGCGAGGAGTTCGTGCGGTTGTCCGAGCAGTTGCGCTGTCCCGTGGGCCCGCTTGAAGTACAGGTGGGCGTCGTACTCCCAGGTGATGCCGACGCCCCCGTGGAGCTGGATCGACTCCCCGGCGATCCACTGCAGGGCCTCGGAACAGTAGACCTTGGCCGCGGCGGCCTCGATCTCCGCGGCGTAGGCCGCCTCGTCGGCGGCGGGCCCGTCGCCGAGCGCCTGCGCCTCGGCGACGGAGGCGGCGGCGGAGTAGGACAGCGACCGGGCGGTCTCGACCTTGACGTACATGTCGGCCATCCGGTGCTTGAGCGCCTGGAACGACCCGATGACCCGGCCGAACTGCTTGCGCTCCTGCGTGTACTGCACGGTGGCGTCCAGTACGGCGCGGGCGGCACCGACCTGCTCGGCCGACAGTGCGGCCCACGCGGCGGCGCGCAGGCGGGACAGGAAGCTCGGACGGGTGGGGATCGCGGTGGCCGCGGCGCCGTCGAACTCCACGCGCGCCAGGGTGCGGGTGGGGTCCATCACCGGCACGCGGGTCACGGTGACGCCGGCTGCGTCGGCGGGCAACTCGAACAGGCCGACCTCGTCTCCGGCGACCGCCACGACGAGCAGCGTGGCGGCGGTGTCGGCGCCGAGGACGTGATGGGCGGTGCCGGTGAGCGTGGCATTGCCCTGCGCCGTGCCGTCGCCGCGGACACCCGGGGTGGCCCAGCCGTCGAGCCCGGCCCAGCACAGCGCGGACAAGTCGCCGGCGGCGATTCCGGGCAGGAGGCGGGCGTACGCGTCGGCGTCACCGGAGGCGAGCACGGCCTGCGCGGCCAGGACGGCCGACCCGAGCATGGGGGAGGGCGTGAGGCGTCGGCCCAGCTCCTCGCACACCAGGTGGGTCTCCAGCCAGGTGGCCCCGGCGCCGTCGTGCTCCTCGGGGATCGACAGTGCGGCGGCCCCGATCTGGTCGACCAGCGTCGCCCACAGCGCGGGGTCGTACCCGTCGGGGGAGCTGAACGCGGCCCGCACGGCGGCGGAGTCCGACTTCTTCTCCAGCAGCGCGGCCACGGACTGCCGCAACGCGGCCTGCTCCTCGGTGTCGACGCCGGGGGTGGCGGTCGCCGGGGTGCCGGGCGCGGTCATCGGGCGGTCCCCGCGGCTCCGGCACCCTCGCCGCGCAGTGAGTCCAGCACCCGACCGCGGTGGTAGCTCTGGGTGCCCCACGCCGTCTGCAGGGCGCGGGTCTTGGTCAGCCACAGGCCCAGGTCGTGCTCCAGCGTGTAGCCGATCGCGCCGTGCACCTGCAGCGCCGTGCGGGCGGCCAGGTAGGCGGCGTCCGCCACGGCCACGCGGGCGGCGGAGACGTCGCGGACCGCGGCGTCGGGGTCGCCGGGGTTCTCGGCGATCGCCAGCGCGCCGGCCCACAGCAGCGGGCGGGCCATCTCCAGCGCGATCGCGACCTCGGCGAGCTGATGCTTGAGCGCCTGGTACTCGCCGATGAGCTTGCCGTACTGCTTGCGCTGCTTGGCGTAGTCCACGCTCATCGTGAGCATGGCCTGCCCGAGGCCCTGGAGCTGGGCCGCGGTGCCGAGGGCGCCGTGGTTGACGAGGTCGGTCGTGCTCACCGCGGCCGCGCGGGCGCCCGCGGTGGGCGTGGCCACCGTGCGGGCCCGGTCGACCGACCGACGGGTCTCGCCGGCCTCGGCGGTGAACACCTCGTCGTCGGACACCACCCACAGGTACTGCGCGAGGTGGGGGTCCGGCGCGAACGGCGACACACCGGGCGCGGCGACGGAGGCCAGCGCACCGCCGGCGATCTCCCCGGCCACGTCCCCGGCGTCGGAGTCCCCGTCGAGGGCGGCGGCGATACGGGGCGCCACCATGACGGTCTCCACGACGGGACCCGGCACCGCGTGGCGGCCCAGGACCTCGAGCGCGGCCACGGCCTCGACCGCGGTGGCCCCGGCGCCGCCGGCGGCCTCGTCGATGAGCAGGGCTGCCGCGCCCGTCTCGGCGACGCGGCCCCACACGGCGGTGCCGGGGGCCGTGTCACCGGCGGCCCACGAGCGGATCACCGCGGGCATGTCGGACTTGGCCAGCAGGGAGTCGATGCTGCCGGCGAAGTCGATGATCTCGGGATCGAGTGCGAACTGCATGTTCAGAAAACCGCCTTCTCAGCCGCGCGGGAGGCCGAGGAGTCGCTCGGCGATGATGTTCTTCTGGACCTCGTTGGTGCCCGCGTAGATGGGGCCGGCGAGGGCGAACAGGTAGCCGTCCATCCACTGCTCACCGGCCAGCTCGCCGGCGGTGCCGAGGACGTCCAGGGCGGTCTCGTGGGTCGCGATGTCCCAGTCCGACCAGAAGACCTTGTTGATGGAGGACTCGAAACCGAGGTTGGCGCCTCCGGTGAGTTTCGTGACCGTGTTCCAGGTGCTCAGCTCGTAGGCGCGCGACCCGATCCACGCGTCCACGACGCGGTCCGCCAGGGATCCACGGGTGCGGTCGTCGAGCTCGGGCTCGGCGGTGCCCCACAGGTCGAGCAGCCGGTCGGTCGTGGCGAGGAACCGTCCGGGGGAGCGCAGAGAGAGGCCGCGCTCGTTGTTGGCGGTGGACATGGCCACCTTCCAGCCCTGGTTGACCTCGCCGATCACGCCGGACTCGGCGGGGTTCGCCGGGTCGTCGGGCACGAAGACGTCCTCGAGGAACAGTTCGGCGAAGCCGGGCAGCCCGTCGAGCTGGTCGATCGGGCGGACGGTGACCCCCTCGGCCCGCAGGTCGAACATGAAGTAGGTCAGGCCCTTGTGGCGAGGCTCGTCCGGGTCCGTGCGGAACAGGCCGAAGCCCTTGTCGGCGAACGACGCGCGGGTGGACCACACCTTCTGCCCGTTGAGGACCCAGCCGCCGTCGACGCGCTTGGCGGTCGAGCGCAGCGAGGCCAGGTCGGACCCGGCCTCGGGCTCGGACCAGGCCTGCGCCCAGATGTCGTCGGCCCGGGCCATGCGCGGCATGATGTGGGCCAGCTGCTCGGGGGAGGCGTGGTCGAACAGGGTCGGGGCCAGCAGGAAGATGCCGTTCTGGCTCACCCGCAGCGGGGCTCCGGCGCGGAAGTACTCCTCCTCGAAGACCACCCAGTTGACCAGCCCGCAGTCGCGGCCGCCGAACTCCTCGGGCCACGACACGACCGACATGCGGGCGTCGGCCATCGTCGCCTCCCACCGGCGGTGGGCCTCGAAACCCTCGCGGGTGTCCATGTGGGGCAGCGGCTCGGTGGGCACGTTGGCCTCGAGCCACTGCCGCACCTCGAGCCGGAACTCGCGGGTCGATGCGTCCAGATCCAGATCCACGGCGTCAGTCCTTCTTCTCGCCGGTCGGGGCGGCGCCGCCCGTCGAGCCGGTGTTCGCGCTGTCGCGCATCGAGCGCGCGTCCATACCGCCCAGGGAGGCGGAGAACGAGTCGGTGTCGTCCGGCTCGGCGTTGGCGGAGTGCGCGAACATGTGCCAGCCGAACGCGGTGTCCAGGGAGGTCTGCAACCCCATCTGGTCCTCGTTCGAGTTGATGACCTTCTTGGCCAGCGTCAGACCGAACGCCGGCATTGCCTTGATCTCCTCGGCGATCGAGTCGACCTTGGCCTGCAGCTCCTCGCGGGGGACCACGTGGTTGAGCATCCCCCACTCCAGCGCCTCGGCGGCGCCGAACCTGCGACCGGTGTAGAGGATCTCCTTGGCGCGGCGCGGGCCCAGCACGAAGGCGTGGGCGAAGTACTCGACGCCGGGGATGCCCATCTTCACCACGGGGTCGGAGAAGAAGGCGTCGTCGGAGGCCACGATGAAGTCGCAGACCCAGGCCAGCATGAGCCCGCCGGCGATGCACGCGCCGTGCACCTGGGCGATCATCGGCTTGGGGATCTCCCGCCACCGGCGGCACATCTGCACGTAGACCTCGCTCTCGCGGGCCAGGCGCCGGTCGCCGCCGCCGCGGGTGGTGTGGTCCCACCAGAGCGCCGCGCGGTTGGGGTACTGGACGTGGTGGTCGCGCTCGGGCGTGCCGATGTCGTGGCCCGCCGAGAAGTGCCTGCCGTTGGCCCGCAGGACGATCACCTTGACCGCATCGTCCTCGACGGCCTTGATGAACGCGTTGTCCAGCGAGTACGTCATCACCGAGTTCTGCGCGTTGCGGAAGTCCGGTCGGTTGAGGGTGACGTACGCGGTGCCGTCGGTGACCTCGTAGGCCACGGGCTGCGTGTCCGGCCCGAGGTCGTCTACCCCGAGGACCGGGGGGATGGGTGCATCGGTCATGACCTGGGACTCTCCTTACCTAGCAAGTGCTTGGTTGGTAACTGTACCGGACGGGCGCGGCGAGCCGGATTCAGACGGCTCTCGTCACACCCCGTAACCCCCGTCCACGTCGAGCTTCTGGCCCGAGATGAACCCGGCGCGGTCCGACGCCAGGAACGCGACCGCCTCGGCGATGTCGGCGGCCGTGCCGAACCGGCGCAGGGGGATGTTGCCGCGTGTGACCTCCAGCGCGCGCTCGTCGAGGTCGCCGGAGGAGATGAGCCGCTCGGCCATCCCGTCGGTGAGCATCCCCGGGCCCACGCAGTTCACGCGCACGCCGAAGCGCCCCTCCTCGGCGGCCAGGCCCCGGACGAGCTGCTCGACCGCGCCCTTGGGGGCCGCCGACAGTCCGTCGCGTACCGGGTAGCGGGTGGTGGCGGCGGTGGTGACGACGACGACGTTGCCCGCCACCGCGCGCAGGTGCTCCAGCGCGGGACGCACGATCGCGAAGAACCCGACCGCGTCGTCCTCGAGTTGCCGGCGGAACTCGGACGGCGCGATCCGGGACAGGTGCACCATGGGCACGTGCGGACCGGCGCAGTGGGCCAGTACGCGGATCCCGCCGTGTCGGGAGGCGATCCCGTCGATCACCGAGGCCACCTCGTCGTCGTCACCGCCGCCGTCACCGCCGCCGTCCCCGTCGGCGTGGCCCGGCGCCAGGCGCACGGCTTCCGCCCCCAGTTCCCGCGCCAGGTCCTCGGGCTCGGTCGAGCGGTAGCCGAGGACCAGGGGCGCGTCGGGGAACTCGTCCGCGAGCCGTCGGGCGACCGCTCCGCCGATCCCACCGGAGGCGCCGGTGACCAGGACCGCGCCGGGACTCATCGCAGCTCGGTCTTGACGATCTTGCCCGAGGCGTTGCGCGGAAGGGAGTCGACGAACTCGACCGTGCGCGGCCGCTTGAAGTTGGCCAGGTGCTCGGAGCAGAAGTCCAGCACGTCCTGCTCGGTGAGGGTCGAGCCCTCGCGGCGGACGATGAACGCCTTGCCGACCTCGCCCATCCGATCGTCCGGGACACCGATCACGGCGGTCTCCACCACTCCGTCCAGGCGGGCCAGGGTCTGCTCGATCTCGGCGGGATAGACGTTGAACCCGCCGTTGATGTACATGTCCTTGAGCCGGTCGGTGATGCGCAGGTTGCCGTCGGCGTCGATCTCGCCGACGTCGCCGGTGTGCAGCCAGCCGTCC
The DNA here is from genome assembly GCF_001658045.1 of Dietzia sp. 111N12-1. Lineage (NCBI taxonomy): Bacteria > Bacillati > Actinomycetota > Actinomycetes > Mycobacteriales > Dietziaceae > Dietzia > Dietzia sp. 111N12-1. The sequence goes on from NZ_LSSV01000001.1 coordinate 173,090, forward strand.
GGGTCGATCGTCTTGGCCGTGTTCTCGGGGTCGTCGAGATAGCCCTGCATGACCATCTCGCCGCGGGTGAGGATCTCACCGTGCTCGCCGATGCGGATCTCCATGCCCGGGTAGGCGCGGCCGCACGTGGTGGACACCGTGACGTCGTCGTCACCGGTGCGGGTGGTGGTGATGAAGCCCATCGTCTCCGTCTGCCCGTACGCCGTGATCACGGTCTCCAGCCCCAGGTCGGACTGCATCCGCTCGATGAGCACCACCGGCACCACCGAGGCGCCGGTCACCGCCACCCGCAGCGAGGACAGGTCGTAGTCGGTGCGGGTGGGGTCGTCGAGCAGGGTCTGGAAGATCGTCGGTGCCCCGGTGAGGATCGTGACCTTCTCGTCCCGGATCAACCGCATGGTCTCGGTGGTCGAGTAGACGGCCAGGGGGACGATCGTCACGCCGAACAGCACGCACGCCAGGAAGCCGGCCTTGTAGCCGAAGCTGTGGAAGAACGGGTTGACGATGAGGTACCCGTCCCGCTCCGTGAGCCCGTTGTTGCCGCCCCACGCGCGCGAACCCGCGACGGTCTGCCGGTGCAGGGCCACCACGCCCTTGCTCTTGCCGGTGGTGCCGGAGGTGAAGAGGATGTCGGCCACGTCGTCCCCGGTCACCGCGTCGGCGCGCGCGTCCGCGGCGGCGAGCAGCTCCTCGGTGGCCAGCGCGCGGAGGTCGTCGAAGTCCACGACGTCGACGCCCCCGGCGGCGCCGGCCCCCGCGGGGACCGTGTCGCCGGCGTCGAGGGGGATGCGCACGATCGTGCGCAGGGAGGTGGCCGCCGCGAGCGGGCCGGCGGCGGCCCCGGCGGCGTCGGCGGCCCCGGCGGCGTCGACGAGGTCGACGATCCGCTCGGTGCCGAGGAACGTCCCCGCGACCACGGCCGCCACCGCGTGGGTGCGCTGAATGATCTCGAGCGTCTCGCTCCCGGTGTAGCGCGTGTTCGCGGGGACGACGGTGCCTCCCGCGAACTGCACGCCCAGCGCCGCGACCACCCAGTGGCGGGTGTTGGGCGCCCAGATCACCACGCGGTCACCGGGGGCGATCCCGCGCGAGACGAGGCCGGCGGCGAACCGGCGGACCTCGTCGTGCAGGTGCGCCCACGTCCAGCGGGTGTCCTGGCCCGGCTGCACGTCGACGATCGCCTCGCGCTCCGGCCACGACCGGGCCGCGCGACGCAGTGCGGCGGGGGTGGTCTCGACTGGGGCGCCCTGGGCGGGCGCGGTGTCGTCGGTCGGGTTCATCGCGGACTCCTCGGTGGGGCTGCGGACTGCGGGTGATGCGGGCGCAACTCTACCAAGCAAGTGCTTGGTCAGGTCTGGTGCGTGCTCTCACCTAGTACTTCAGCGCTCCCCGGTCGACCGTGAGCTGGACGCCGGAGATCGACCGCGAACCGTCGCCGGCGAGGTAGGAGACCACCTCGGAGACCTCCTCGGGCGGCATGAAGTCGGCGAGCGTGCTCGCGCCGTCCACGCGGGCGTTCTTCAGGGGCATCGGCGAGAAGCTGTGGAGGAACGACGGGAAGCGGCCGAAGAGGTCGGCCATGCCCTCGGGATCGATCATCGGCGTGTCCACCGAGTAGGGGTGGATCGAGTTGACGCGGATGCCGAACTCGCCCACCTCGAGTGCGAGGGCGTTGGTCAACGCCACCAGGCCGGCCTTCGAGGCCGAGTAGTGCCCGTTCCCGGGCGTCGCCTTGAGGCCCGCGGACGAGCTCACGATGATGATCGACCCGCCGTTTCCCGCCTCGATCATCGCCGGCACCGCCGCACGGATCGTCCGCCACGTGCCGCTGAGGTTGACGCCGATGACCGTGTCCCAGTCGTCCTCCGGCATCTCCCACAGTCGCCCCCAGCTGAGCACGGCGGCGTTGGCGACCAGGATGTCCAACCGTCCGAAGGTGGAGATCGTGCGGGCGACGAGATCCTGCAGCGCGCCCAGGTCGCGGATGTCGAGGACCGCCGAGATCGCGCGCCGGCCGGTCTCCTCCACGAGGCGGACGGTCTCGGCCAGGTCGTCCGGCGTGGGTGCGGGATAGGTGGCGGACCCGGACACGGGCGCGCAGACGTCGACGACGACGAGGTCGGCGCCCTCCGAGGCGAGGCGGACCGCATGGGCCCGGCCCTGGGCGCGCGCGGCGCCGGTGATGAAGGCGACCTTGCCGGACAGGGGCTGAGACGGGGAGTTCATGGGCGTCATCCAAACCGATCCCGGCGTGGGCGGAGGGCGGTTCCGGCAAACCAAGCAAGTGCTTGGTAGTGTGGGCGTATGACCGAGAGTTCGGCACCCGAGAAGTGCACGCCCGCGTCGGAGATGACCGACGACGAGTTCGCGGCGGAGTTCCGCACCTGGTTGGATGCCAACCTCGTCGGCGAGTTCGCCGAGATCAAGGGCGTCGGCGGCCCCGGCAGCGAACACGAGTTCTTCCCGCAACGCCTCGCCTGGGAGCGGCACATGGCGGCGGCGGGGTGGACCTGCGTCGGCTGGCCGGTCGAGCACGGCGGGCGCGGTGCGTCGCTGAGCCAGCAGGTGCGGTTCCACGAGGAGTACGCCAAGGCGGACGCCCCGGCGCGGGTGTCCCACCTCGGTGAGACGCTCCTCGGCCCGACCCTGATCGCCCACGGGACCAAGGAGCAGAAGGACCGCTTCCTGCCGCGGATCATCGACGTCACCGAACTGTGGGCTCAGGGGTACTCCGAGCCCGGAGCCGGGTCCGACCTGGCCAACGTCTCGACGACCGCCGAACTCGGGGATGACGGCAGGTGGCACCTCAACGGGCAGAAGGTGTGGACCTCGCTCGCGCACCTCAGTCAGTGGGTGTTCGTGGTGGCCCGCACGGAAGCGGGTACGAGTCGGCACAAGGGACTGAGCTTCCTCCTGGTCCCGCTCGACCAGCCGGGCGTGGAGATCCGCCCGATCCAGCAACTGACAGGGACCTCCGAGTTCAACGAGGTCTTCTTCGACGACGCGGTCACCGACGCCGGCATGATCGTGGGGGAGCGGGGCGACGGCTGGAAGGTGGCCATGACCCTGCTCGAGTTCGAGCGGGGGGTCTCCACCCTGGGCCAGCAGGTCGGCTTCGCCCGCGAACTCGACGAGATCGTCGCGATGGCCCGCGCCAACGGCAGCGCCGAGGTGCCCGCCGTGCGCGAGCGCATCACCCGCGCGTGGATCGGGCTCAAGGTCATCCGTGCCCACGCGCTGCGGACCCTCGCCGATCGCGACTCCTCCGGCGGCAACGCCTCCGCCGCGAAGCTGCTGTGGGCCAACTGGCACCGCGACCTCGGCGAGCTCGCGATGGAGGTGCAGGGGGCGCAGTCCCTCACCGGTCCCACCCACACCTCCGAGGGTGCGCCGAACGACCTCCGCGACCCCGAGAATCTCGAGCTCGCGCTGTGGCAGCGGCTCTTCCTGTTCACCCGCTCCGACACCATCTACGGCGGATCGAACGAGATCCAGCGCAACATCATCTCCGAGCGCGTGCTCGGACTACCCCGAGAGGCAAGGCCGTCATGACCGAGCAGAAATCCCCCCTCGCCGTCGTCCCCGAGGAGACCCCCGGACACGGACTGCTCAAGGGCAAGAAGGTCGTGGTGACCGCGGCGGCCGGGACCGGGATCGGCTTCTCGGCGGCCCGACGCGCGGCGCTCGAGGGCGCCGACGTCCTGGTCTCCGACTTCCACGAACGCCGCATGAACGAGGCCCGCGACGCGCTCGCCGCCGAGTTCCCGGACCAGCAGATCGAGTCGCTGACCTGCAACGTCCAGTCGACCGCCGACGTCGACGCGCTGATCGCCGGTGCCGCGGAGAAGCTGGGCCGGATCGACGTGCTCATCAACAACGCTGGACTCGGCGGCGAGACCGAACTCGTCGACATGACCGACGAGGACTGGGACCGTGTCCTCGACATCACCCTGAACGGCACCTTCCGCGCGACGCGCGCGGCGCTGCGGTACTTCCGCGACGCGGAGCACAACGGCGTGATCGTCAACAACGCCTCGGTGCTGGGCTGGCGCGCGCAGCGGGCGCAGGCCCACTACGCCGCGGCCAAGGCCGGCGTCATGGCGCTGACCCGCTGCTCCGCCATCGAGGGTGCCGACTACGGGGTGCGGATCAACGCCATCGCCCCGTCGATCGCGCGCCACAAGTTCCTCGAGAAGTCCGCCTCGGCGGAACTGCTCGACGAGCTCGCCGCCAAGGAGGCCTTCGGGCGGGCCGCCGACGTGTGGGAGGTCGCCGCGACCATCGCCATGCTCGCCAGCGACTACACCACGTACCTCACCGGGGAGGTCGTCTCCATCTCCTCGCAGCGCGCCTGACGGCGGCCCGCCCGGTGCGCCGGGCGGGCAGCGGTGTCAGGCGGTCCGGACCTTCTCCGCCTGCGATGCGAAGAGCTCGAGGGCGGTGTCCCGGGCCTCGTCGGAGATCGGCCCGTCGGTGCCGGACGCGGTGACGGAGATGCCGAGCCCGCGGACGACGCCCGTGATCATCACGTTCGACGTCCGGATGGTCTGACCCATCATGGTCATCGAGTTGTCCTGGACGACGGCCGCGAAGTCCTCGACCCCCTCCGGGGCGTCGACGTCCAGCAGCGAGTTCTGCGCCTCGGTGATCATCTCCTCGCCCTGGAGCGGGAACGCGACCGTCATGACCGGGCAGTCCTCGATCTGCTGCGCACGCGCGGCCAGGCCGTCGGTCACCCGGGTCACGGCCACCGCGAACGAGGTGCCCCCGACCTGGCCGGCCTGGATCGCCATCGCGTCCGGCTCCGACTGCGCGCCCGGGCCGTCCTGACTGATGTCCGCGCACTGCTCCGGCTCCACGCGGACATCGGACGTGAACGCGCCGAGTGCGTCCATCCCGCCGGCGATCTCATCCGCGGGGACGGGTTGCAGCCCGACCTCCGGGGCGTCCTCGGCGGTGAGGACGAGCTGCTCGACCTTGCCGGGCGGCGGGGTCGACCCCGGATCGGCGGGCTCCGACGACACTGCAGACTCCGACGACGCTGCCGACCCCGCCGGTTCGGCCGACTCGGCCGCTGCGGTGGTGGTGGCGGTGCCGCCCTCGTCGTCGTTCCCCTCCCCGGTCGCGCACGCGCCCAGCCCCAGCGTCAGGCCGAGCACCGCCGACGCGGCGAGGGCACGGGTGCGACAGGGGCGGGAGGTCAGTGGTGAGGTGGTCCGCATGCGCCGGAGTCTAGCGGCGAGGTGGGCGGGGCGGCGGCGCCCGTGCGCCGCGCCCGGTGCCCGCGTGGCAATCCGGGGGACTGCCACGCGGGCAGTCGGGGGCCTCACTAAGCTGAGTGTCGTCAACCCCCTCGACCATCGGAGATGAAGAATGATTGACCTCAGCGGCGTGCTCGGAGGGCTCGCTGACGACCTGTGGGGATCCGTGGACGGCATCGTGCCGGCCGGATCGGCCGGCAACGTCATCGGTGGCGTGCTCAAGCTGCCCGCGGCCCTCCTCTACGGTTCGTCCAACCTGTTCTGGGGCTTCGGCTCCCACGGCCCCGCCTGATCCGACCGAACGGAGAACACCATGCTCAGTGGCTCACTGCACGACCTCCACGAGACGATCGACGGATCGGTCGACGGCCTCGCCCCCTCCCTGCCGGCCGGCTCCCTCGGCGACATCGTCCACGGGGTCCTCAACATTCCCGGAACACTCATCGCGACCCTGGAGTACGTCTTCCTGGGTTTCGGTTCCTGACCCGACCGCGCGACAGTGGCCGAGCCCCCGGGGACCTTTCCGGGGGCTCGGTGGCGCGGGGGAGGACCGAACCTCTACCTAGCAAGTGCTTGGTTGGTACCCTCGGGGTATGACCAGCACGACCAGACGTGAGGAGCTCCTGTCGATCGCGGCAGGGCTCTTCGCCGAACGCGGCCTGCGTGCGACCACCGTCCGCGACATCGCCGACGCCGCGGGCATCCTCTCGGGGAGCCTCTACCACCACTTCTCGTCCAAAGAGGCGATCGTCGACGAGATCCTCCGCGGATTCCTCGACGCACTCTTCGGCGAATACCGTCGGATCGTGGAGGCCGGCCTCGGCCCGCGGGAGACCCTGGAACAGCTGGTCCGCGCCTCGTTCGAGGCCATCCACCGCGACCGCGACGAGGTCGCCATCTACCAGGACGAACTCAAGCACCTGCGCGGCAACCCGCGATTCGACTACCTCCGTGAGCGCAACACCGAGTTCCGCGAGATGTGGACCGACGTGCTCACCCGGGGGATGGGGTCCGGCGACTTCCGCGGTGACCTCGACGTGCGGCTCACCTACCGCTTCCTGCGCGACACGGTGTGGGTCGCCGTGCGGTGGTACCGGCCCGACGACGAGAACGATCACGCGGCCATCGCGGACCAATACCTCAACATCGTGCTCGACGGCCTGGCCGTCGGCTGACCTTCCCACCCCTTCCCGAGGAGACACATGACCAGCGTGACCGGCCGCGAGGCCTACGTTATCGACGCCGTCCGCACGCCCGTCGGCAAGCGCGGCGGCAGCCTGTCCGGACAGCATCCGGCCGACCTGGGCGCGCACGTCATCAAGGCGGTCGTCGAACGCACCGGTATCGACCCGGAGGTCGTCGACGACGTCATCTTCGGCTGCGTCGACACCATCGGCCCCCAGGCCGGCAACATCGCCCGCTCCGCCTGGCTCGCCGCCGGGATGCCCCTGGGCGTCCCGGGCACGACCGTCGACCGACAGTGCGGCTCCAGTCAGCAGGCCATCCACTTCGGCGCACAGGCCATCTGGTCCGGCACCCAGGACGTGATCCTGTTCGGCGGGGTGCAGAACATGAGCGCCCTGCCCATCTCGTCGGCCATGCTCGCCGGGCGCGAGTACGGATTCGACGACCCGTTCACCGGTTCCACCGGCTGGGTCGAGCGCTTCGGCTCCCAGGAGATCTCGCAGTTCAACGGCGCCCAGATGATGGCCGACAAGTGGGACATCTCCCGCCGGGAGATGGAGGAGTGGGCACTGCAGTCCCACGCCCGCGCCCGCGCCGCGATCGCCGAGGGGCGGTTCGCTAGCGAGTACGTCCCGATGGCCGGCCTCGAGGCCGATGAGACCACGCGCGAGACCACCCTCGAGAAGATGGCTTCGCTGCCCGTGCTGGCCGAGGGCGGCTCACTCACCGCCGCCGTCGCCTCGCAGATCTGTGACGGCGCCTCCGCCGGGCTGCTCGCCTCCGCCGAGGCGGTCGAGAAGTACGGCCTGAAGCCCCGCGCCCGCATCCACCACCTCACCGTCCGGGGTGACGACCCGGTGATGATGCTGTCGGCACCCATCCCGGCCACCAAGTGGGCGCTGGAGAAGACCGGCCTGACGATCGACGACATCGACGTGGTGGAGATCAACGAGGCCTTCGCCCCCGTCGTGCTTGCCTGGATCAAGGAGACCGGCGCCGATCCGGCCCGGGTCAACCCCAACGGCGGCGGCATCGCGCTCGGCCACCCGCTCGGCGCGACCGGCGCCAAGCTGTTCGCCACCCTGCTGAACGAGCTCGAGCGCACCGGCGGCCGCTACGGACTGCAGACCATGTGTGAGGGCGGCGGCACCGCCAACGTCACGATCATCGAGCGCCTGGACGCCTGACGGCGACGACCCCCGAACGACGGGACGGGCCCCGCACCAGCCGGTGCGGGGCCCGTCTCATGCGCCGGCGGGCCGACGCGGTGAGGGGTCAGTTGGCGGCGTCGGTCTCGCCCAGCGCGGAGGACAGGACGGCCAGGTCGAGCTCGCCCTCCGCCTCGCCGCCGAGCGCGGACGAGAGGGTGTCGAGGCCGAGGCCGCCACCGGCCTCGCCGTCGGCCTCCCCGAGCATCGCGGACGCAGTGCCGAGCAGGTCACCCTCGCTGCCGGTGGCGACACTGCCCATAACGGCCTCGACCGGATCGCCGACGAGGAGGAACGGGGTGACCCCGGGCGCGTCATCGGACGAGCAGTAGGTGACCAGCGCGTAGACGTTGGAGTCGACGGTGGCGGACACGGTGGCCGAGTCCACGCCGATGTCGCCGAAGGTCCCCAGCAGAACGGCCGGGGAGCCGTTGGCCTTGAGGAGTTCCACTCCGGGGGCCTCACTGATGTTCTGCAGAGTGGCCAGGAGATTCGTGTCGGTGGCGGTCGCGAGCTGACCCGCGAGGGTGGCGGCCGTCGAGGTCGGCGCGAGAAGCGCACCGCAGGCGTCCCCGTCGATGAAGCCCCCGTCCAGCGTAAAGGTCACCGAGACCGTATTGCCGTCGGTCGCGGTGTCGGCCGTGGTCGCGGCCGCGACGCCGACGCCGGCGCCGGTCAGTGCGGTGGCCGCGCCGAGGGCGGCGGCGGTGCGGAGAGCAGTACGGGACATGAGGGGTTCCTCCGGAGGGGATGGGACGGGCCGAGCCCGCCTGATATGTGAACTGCCTAAGGGTAAGCCAAGAGTTCGCCACACGTGGGGATTATCGAAGACGAACGCCCCCACCTGTTGTGAACACAGGTGGGGGCGTCCGTCCGATGGTGTCTCAGCCGAGTTCGCGAAGCGCGTCCAGGCGTTCGTGAGCCTGGGTCATGATCCGTTGGATCAGTTCGTCACAGCTCGGCAGGTCGTCGATCATGCCCACGACCTGTCCGGAGGCCAGGACTCCGGCCTCGGTGTTGCCCTCGACCAGCCCGGCCTTGAGCAGCATCGGGGTGTTGGCGGCCATGACGATCTGCTGCCACGTCCGGTCCGACGCCTTCCTCATGTTGAGGCCGTCCTTGGCGAGCTGCTGCCACTTCATCCCGGTCATGGACTTGAACTTATTGGCGTTCTGGACGGCGGCGGCCATGCCCTTGAGGGGGCTGCCCGATTCGAGGGCGTTGACCAGGCCGGTGCGCAGGACGCGGTGCGGCATCCCGTCGACACGGGTGGAGACGACGGTGTCCTGGAGCCCACGCTCGAGGTACTGCTTCTTCACGGCGTCGGGCACCTGCGAGTCGCTGGTGAGCAGGAAGCGGGTGCCCATCGCGACGCCGGCGGCGCCGTAGGACAGTGCCGCGACCAGTCCGCGGCCGTCGAAGAAACCGCCGCCGGCGACCACGGGGATCGAGGTGTTGCCGGCGCCGCCGAGGGCGTCGATGACGCTGGGGAGGAGCAGGGTGGTGGCGACCTGGCCAGTATGTCCACCGCCCTCACCGCCCTGGACGATCACCGCGTCGGCGCCCCAGGAGGCGACCTTGACGGCGTGCTTGGCCGCGCCGATGGAGGGGACGACGACGAGGCCGTTCTCCTTCAGCCGGGCGATCAGCTCCGGCTTGGGCGCGAGGGCGAACGACGCGACCTTCACCCCGTGGCGGATCATCAGCTCGCACCGCTCGGCGGCGTCCTCGGCGTCGGCCCGGAGGTTGACGCCGAAGGGCTTGGAAGTGAGCTTCTTGGTCCGCACGATGGCGTCCTCGAGCTCGGCGTAGGTCATGGTGGCCGAGGCGATGATCCCCAGTCCGCCGGCGTTGGCCGTGGCCGCGGTCAGCTCGGGTCCGGAGACCCAGCCCATGCCCGTCTGGACGATCGGGTACTCGACACCGACGAGCTCGGTGAAGGCCGTGGACAGTGTCGGCGCGTTCATGCGGCCGGCACCTCGCGGTCGCGGAACCCGCGCGGGTCCAGCACCTCGCGGATGATGCGCAGCTCCTCGGCCGAGGGGTCGCGGGTGACCGCGGCGTCGGCCAGGCCCTCGATCTCGAAGCCCGTGTTCTCCGCGACCTCGTCGGCCGTGACGCCGGGGTGCAGGCTGATCGCACGCATGCTGCGGTCGGCGCCGCCGAAGTCGAACACGCCCAGGTTGGAGACCACCCGGTGGATGTGGTGGTAGCGGAAGGCGGGGTCACCCTCGGTGTAGCGGTCATAACCGACGCCGCAGACGACGTCGACCTTGTCCGTGAACACGCGCGAGGAGTGCTTGCCCACCCAGTAGCTGGTGGCGTGGTTGATCGAGTTGCCGGGCGCCCCGCGCAGGCCGAACATCTGGCGGGTGGGCTTCTGCACGTCGTCGCCGAAAGCTGAGAGGTTCTGGTTGCCGAAGCGGTCGATCTGGTTGGCGCCCATCACCACATGGCGGGTGCCGGCCTGCAGGACGTCGAACACGCGGGGGAACGGGATGTACCCCTCGAAGTCGATGGTCTTGCCCAGCGGCGGGGTCTGGCCGAGGAATCGGTACTCGCCGTCGGTGATGAGCAGGTCCGGCTCGGTGGTGAGCCGGGCCAGACGCGCGCCGATGGTGGCCATCGGGGTCATCGGCGAAGCGAAGATCTCACCGGCGCCGGCAAAGATCTCCGCGCAGGCGACAGCGCAGTACTCGGCCCTGCTGATGGACTGAGTGGTGGCGGACTCGGTGGTGACGTCGGACATCACTTGGCTCCCTTCTGGGCGGCCTTCTCGGCAGCGGCCTTCTCCGCGAACGCGGTGACGGCCTTCTGGTAGTCCTCCTCGGACCCGGACAGGAACTCGTCGACGAACGCCTTCCACGAGGTCTCTTCCTTCGCGGACGCGGCGTAGTGCTTCTGGAACGCCTCGTCACGGCCGTAGCCACCCGCGAACGTGAAGTGGGCGCCGTTCGGGGCCTCGGAGACGGTGTCGACGAACATGCGGCTGAGCAGCATGCGCTGCGGGCCGACCTCGTTCATCAGGGCGTCCGCGGAGTCGACGATCTCGTCGGTCTCGAGCAGGACGGTGTCCGCGGCCATGGCGTAGAGATCGTCGAAGTACCCGTCCGCGCCGGTGAACGCGGCGTTGCCGTGCTTGTCCGCCTTGTCCAGGTGGATCAGCGCGGCATCCATGCGCAGGGCGGGCATCGCGACCAGGGTCTCGGTCTTGCCGTCGACCTCGTACGGCGAGTCGACGGTCTTGAGTTCGTCGCCCCAGAATCGGAAGACGTCTGAACCCAGGCCCGCGCGGGTGGGCAGGAACGGCAGGCGGTGCGCGGCGGCGGTGAGTCCGGCGCGGACCATGCCCTCGTCCATCTCGCGGGAGTCGATCGCTCCCTCGGTGCGGCGCCGCGCGAACCACGGGTCGTAGAACGGGGCGGAGTCCAGTGAGACGAAGCCGTAGTAGGCCTTGGATACCTTCCCGGCGGAGCAGAGCAGGCCCAGGTCCGGGCCGCCGAAGGAGATCACGGTGAGGTCGGTGAGATCCTCGCGACGCAGGATCGCGCGGACGAGCGCCATCGGCTTGCGCCTCGAGCCCCATCCGCCGATTCCGATGGTCATGCCGCTGGAGAGGCGCGAGACGGCCTCGTCCAAGCTCGTGCGCTTGTCGCGCGGGGTGGGGGTCGTCGTCACTTGTTCTCGCCCGTCCTCTCGGATCGCTTGACTCGCTTGTCCAGATTCGTCCCAGTCTTGACGAACTCGTCACGGTGCTCGTCGGCCACGCCGGCGAGGTTGAGTTCGAAGGTGAAGCCCTGCTCCATGCGGTACGAGGACTTCACGTCGATGGGGTCGATGTGATTGATGGCTTCCTTGGCCGCCCGGATGACCCGCGTGTCCTTGGCCGCGATGGTCTCCGCGAGGTCGCGTGCCGCGGCGTCCAGCTGGTCGCGGGGGACCACGTCGTACACCGTGCCCCACGAGTGGAGCTGCTGCGCTGTGACGTTGCGCGAGGTGAAGTACAGGGTGCGCATCATGTGCGGGGGGACCATCCGGGCCAGGTGCGTGGCGGCGCCGAGCGCCCCCCTGTCCACCTCGGGCAGGCCGAACACCGCATCGTCGGAGGCGACGATGCAGTCGGCGTTGCCCACCAGGCCGATCCCGCCGCCCACGCAGAACCCGTTCACCGCGGCGATGACGGGGACCGCGCACTCATAGACGGCGTTGAACGCGACGTAGCAGCCGCGGTTGGCGGCCAGCAGGTGGTCGAACCCCTCGAAGTCCTGCATCTCCTTGATGTCGACGCCCGCGTTGAATCCCCGGCCCTCGGCCCGGAGGATCACGACGTGGACGTCGGGGTCGCGGCCCGCGGCGAGGATCTGCTCGCCGAGTTCGAACCATCCCGCGGACGGGATGGCGTTGACAGGTGGGTAGTCGACCGTGACGGTGGCTATCCCGTCTGCGCCCTTGTCGACGTTGATGCCCATGGAGCTCCTTCCCACGCCACCGCCGTCCGGGACGGCACAGTGACTAACCAAACGCTTGCTTGGTAGGCTAGCACGCATGACGAACATCGATCTGGGTCTGGCGGGGAAGGTCGTCCTCGTCACGGGCGGCGTACGCGGCGTGGGCGCCGGCATCAGCACGGTCTTCCGGGAGGCCGGCGCGGTGGTCGTGACCTGCGCGCGCCGCCCCGCTGACGAGGGCTCCGACGTTGCCGACCTGGAGTTCCACTCCGTCGACCTGCGTGACGCGGATGCGGTTCGCGCGATGATCGACAGAATCGTCGCCGATCACGGACGCCTGGACGTGGTGGTGAACAACGCGGGGGGCGCGCCGTTCGCCCTCGCCGCGGACGCCAGCGCGAACTTCCACTCCAAGATCGTCGCCCTCAACCTGCTGTCGGCCTTGACCGTGTTGCAGGAGGCCCACCGGGTCATGACCGCGGACGGGCCCGACGGCCAACTCGGCGGCGCGATCATCAACATCTCCTCCGTCTCCGGCCACCGACCCTCGCCCGGCACCGCCTCCTACGGCGCCGCCAAGGCCGGCATCGACTCGCTCACGCAGTCGCTCGCCGTGGAGTGGGCCCCGGCCGTGCGCGTGAACTCCGTGGTGGTGGGCCCCGTCAAGACCGAGCTCGCCGAGATGCACTACGGAGACGCAGACGGGGTGGCCGCCGTCGACGCCACCATCCCCATGGGGCGCATGGCCGAGCCCGCCGACGTGGGCCGCGCCGCCGCGTTCCTCGCCTCGCCGCTCGCCGCCTACATCACCGGCGCGCAGCTGCTCGTCCACGGCGGTGGCGAGAAGCCCGCGTTCCTGGCGGCCTCCACCGCCGAGAACAAGCACTGACCCAGAACACACGCACTGCAACTTTCAGCAAGGAGACACACATGGGAATCTGCGACGAACGCGTCGTCATCGTCACCGGCGCCGGCCGCGGCATCGGCCGTGAGCACGCACTGGCCTTCGCCGCCGAGGGCGCGAAGGTCGTCGTGAACGACCTCGGCGCCGGCATCGACGGCTCCGACGTGGGGGAGCACCCCGCCGAGCAGGTCGTCGCCGAGATCAAGGCCGCCGGCGGCGAAGCCGTGGTCAACGGCAACGACATCTCGTCGTGGGACGGCGCGCGCGAGCTCGTCCAGCAGGCCGTCGACACCTTCGGTGGGCTCGACGTGCTGGTCAACAACGCCGGTTTCCTCCGCGACAAGATGCTCGTGGGCATGTCCGAGGAGGAGTGGGACAAGGTCACAGGAGTCCACCTCAAGGGCCACTTCGCGCCGATGCGTCACGCCGCCGAGTACTGGCGAGCCGAATCCAAGGCCGGCCGCCCCCGCGCCGCCCGCGTCATCAACACCTCGTCGGGCGCCGGACTGTTCGGCTCTGTCGGCCAGGGCAACTACGCCACCGCCAAGGCCGGCATCGCCCTGCTGACCATTCAGACCGCCGCCGAGATGAAGGGCTACGGTGTCACGGCCAACGCGATCGCGCCCGCTGCGCGTACGCGCATGACGACGTCGGCGGGCGAGGGCATGGCCTCGCAGATGGCCGCCCCTGAGGACGGCTCGTTCGACGCCATGGACCCGGCCAACATCTCGCCGCTCGTTGTGTGGCTGGGCTCGGAGGCCTCAGGCGACGTCACCGGCCGCGTCTTCGAGGTCGAGGGCGGCAGGGTCACCGTCTGCGACGGGTGGCAGCGCGCCGCCTCCGAGGATAAGGGCGCCAAGTGGGACCCGGCCGAACTCGGCTCCGTGGTTCCGCGACTGCTCGCCGAGTCGCCGGCCCCGGTTCCGGTCTACGGCGCGCGCTGACGCGCTGACTAAGCCAGTGGCCCCGCACCTGTCGGTGCGGGGCCACGTCGTCTGAGGGCGTCAGTTGCTGACGTCCGTCAGGAGGGGATCATCAGTTCCCCTCGCGCTCCGGGTGGAGGCACTCCTGGTCGGCGATGCCCGAACCGGAGTTGGCCAGTTGGTCGACCATGTCGTGCGGCAGGTCGCAGATGCCCGGGATATGGACGCCCGGCAGCGGCGGCAGGGCCGGGAGGCGGAGGTCGCCGCCGAAGGCGGCGCCGGCAGCGGCACCACCGAGGGCGAGCGCTCCACCCACAGACAGGATCGGGAGCAGGCCGCCGCCGACGCTGGACTCGATGCTGGTGACGCTCTCGAGTGAGGCGTTGGTGCCGACGCCGGACGCGGTGTCGGTGGACGCCGTGGCGCGCAGCGAGCCGTTGTCCGCGGACGCCGTGCCCTGCAGCGAGCCGTTCTCGAGCGAGCCGGTGAAGGCGGTGAGCGAACCGTTGACTCCGGTCAGCTCTTCGGCAGAGCCGATGCCCACGTAGGCACTGTCAGTGGAGATGGTGGTGATCGCGTCGGAGCTCTGGCCAGTCGAGCCACCGTTGCCGGTGATCGAGCCGAGCAGACCGGAGTCCGGCCCGGCGAGCGAGTTGGTGACCACGTCGAGCGAGCCGACGATGCCCTGGGTGAGGTAGCCGCCGGTGACGGAACCCAACAGGCCGGTCTCGGGGTCCGTCAGCGAGCCCGACAGGTTGGCGATCGAGCCCTCCGAAGCCCCGAGGATGCCGGCGATCGAGCCGCCGTCGCCGAGCGAACCCGCGACCGCGTCGGTGATGCTCTCGAGAGAGCCGCCGTTCTCGATCGAGCCCTGGAGGCCGGTCGTGATGTCGCCGGCCGAACCACCGTCGCCGAGCGAACCCGTGATGCCCGTGCCGATGTCGGTGAGCGAGCCGCCGACACCCGTGGTGACGTCGCCTGCCGAACCGCCGTCGCCGAGGGAGCCCTCGACACCGGCGAGGACGCCGGTGAGCGAGCCGCCGTCGCCGAGGGAGCCCTCGACACCGTCGAGCACGCCGCTGAGTGAGCCGCCGTCGCCGAGGGAGCCGGCTACGCCGTTGATGACGCTGGTCAGCGAACCACCGGTGATGGATCCCTCAACGCCGTCGAGGACGCCGGTGAGCGAGCCGCCGTCGCCGAGGGAGCCCTCGACACCGTCGAGCACGCCGCTGAGTGAGCCGCCGTCAGAGATCGAGCCGGTCAGTGCCGTGGTGAAGGCGCCGAGCGAGCCGCTGAGACCGGTGGACGACCCCGAAAGGTTGTCGACCGAGCCGCTGACCGAGTCGATGACCGTGGTCACCGAGCCGCCTTCAAGCGAGCCGGCGAGACCGTCGGAGATGATTCCGCCGGAGCCGGTGAAGTCAGCGGAACCGCCGAGCTCGGTGGAGCCCTCACCGATGCCGCCGGTCGAGCCCTCGGGGATGACGCCCGCAGAGCCGGGGATCAGCTCCATGGAGCCCAGGTCGGTCGACCCCATGTTGGGGAATTCGATATCGGCAGAGGTCGTCAGACCACCGAGGATCGGGATCTCGAAATCTCCGGACTGAGCATTGGCGACGCCGGTGGCGCCCGAAGATGCAAGAGCTGCGGCGGCGACGAGAGCTGCGGCCCTGGTGGTGTTCTTCACGAGACAAGTCCTTTCAGCGGTGTAGGGCACGTGTGTGCCCCTCGTTGCATAAGACTTCTCTGAGAATGAACTTTTGTCAATAGTTACCGACCGAATCGGTGCGTCAGTGGTGTTGACGGCGGTCACCGCTTCTGAACTGCGTGAAGGTGATCGGTCAGCTTTCGGTGCGCGTGCGGGGCTCGCAGATCACGACGGGGATGACCCGGCTCGTGTTTGCCTGATACTCAGCGAAGTCCGCGTACCGCTCGACGAGCCGCGGCCAGAGTTCCGCACGCTCGACCGGAATGGCCTCCCTCGCCGTCATCGACCTGACACGGCGGCCCACCTGGACGGTGACGGACGGATCGGCCAGGACATTGCGGTACCACTGGGGATGCGTGGGCAGGCCGCCCTGGGAGGCGACCAGCAGGACGCGATCGCCGTCGGGAATATGTAGCAGTGGCACGGTTCTCGGCTGACCGCTCTTGCGGCCCGTCGTCGTCACCAGGCACACCGGAACCGGCGCCCGCAGCGCCGAACCCACACGCCAGTTACCACCCACGCGGCCGCCCGTGCGCTGGTAGAGCCACGTGTTGACCCGCGACATCACCTTGATCACGCCGACGACCCACGGCGCGCCACGCCGGGGGTCGTCGACGCCCGTCTCGGGGCGGGGGTCCGTCACTTGCCGCTCGGCAGCGGTGCGCGGACGATCACGTGCTTGCCCGGGAAGAACGCGGCCAGCTCGCGACGGCTCTCCTTGAGCGAGAGCAGGCCATAGCCACGCTTGCGTTCCTCCGGGCGGATCCAGATCGCCACGTCCACGTCGCCGTCATTGATCTGCTCGCCGAACACCAGGCCCACGGCGGAACCGCGCGCGGTGTCCACGGCGACGAACCACATCGCCGACTCCTCGTCGATCCGGCTGAGGCCGTCGCGGCGCTCCTGTTCGGTGCGGTTCTCGTCCCACTCGCCGCCGGTCGCCGACGAGGAATCGGAGGAGCGGGAGTGGTACAGCGAACGGTGATCGTCCGAGTCCTTGAACGGATGGAGCTCGAAACCGGACGGCCCGGCCGAGACCGGGTGCTCGGTGGTGACGCCGACGAACGACTCCAGCGGGGCCCCCAGGACCTCGCGCGCCTCGTCTGCCGACACGGCGAGGAGGTGCGAGATGGCCTGGACCGCGTCGTCCGTGCCGTTGGCCGAGGAGATGGCGGCGAAGATCTCCCGCCGACGTCCCGCTGCGGCCTCGATGACGTTACTCATGTCAGATCCTCTCGATGATGCTGGCCGAGGCCTGGGCGCCTCCCGCGCACATCGTGATGAGGGCGCGCTCGCCGTCCGTGCGCTCGAGCTCATGCAGGGCGGTGGTGATGAGCCGGGACCCGGTGCTGCCGACGGGGTGGCCGATCGCGATGGCCCCTCCGTTGACGTTGACCTTGTCCATGTCGGGCCCGTGCACCTGCGCCCAGCTTAGGAGCACGGAGGCGAACGCCTCGTTGCATTCGAAGAGATCGAAGTCCGAGATCGACATGCCGGAGCGGTCGAGTACCCGCTGGGTGGCCTGGACCGGGCCGTCGAGGTGGTACTCGGGCTCGCCGCCCACGAGTGCCTGGTGCAGGATCCGTGCCCGTGGCTTCAGTCCGTGCGCCCTGGCCACGTCCTCGTCCATGAGCAGGACGGCGGCCGAACCGTCGGACATCTGACTGGAGGTGCCGGCGGTGTGCAGTCCGCCCTCCATGACGGGCTTGAGGGACGCCAGTGCCTCGGCGGTGGTGTCGCGCAACCCCTGGTCGCGGGTGACCGTCACCGTCTCACCGGTGTAGGTGCCGTCCTTGAGGCGCTCGGGGGCGTCGACGGCGAAGGTCTCGCGATCGAAGCGGCCCTCCTCCCACGCGCGCTTCGCGTTGGCCTGGGACCGGACACCCAGCTCCTCGAGGTCGGCGCGGCTCAGCCCGCGGCGCTTCGCGATCCGGTCGGCGGCGGTGAACTGGTCGGGCAGGTCGACGTCCCAGTCGTCCGGGCGGGGCATCCCGTTGGAGCCGTCGCCGACGGCGGCGCGCAGCGCGATCCAGCTCATCGACTCGACACCGCACGCGATCCCGACGTCCATCGCCCCCGCGTGGATGAGGTTGGCGATGAAGTGATTGGCCTGCTGCGCGGACGAGCACTGGCAGTCGATGGTCGTGCACGCCGTCTGCCACGGCAGTCCCGACGCCAGCCAGGCACCGCGGGTGACGTTGTTCCCCTGGGCGCCGGCCTGGGTGACGCACCCTCCGACGACCTGCTCGACGAGCGCGGCGTCGATCCCGGCGCGCCGGATGACCTCCTTCTGCGAGGCCCCCAGCAGGTGCGCGGGGTGCAGGCCCGACAGTGCGCCGCGAGCCTTTCCGATCGGGGTCCGGACGGCCTCGACGATGACGGGATTTCCCATGGATGCGCTCCTTTGGAAGCAAGGTTAGAACGAGTTCTAGTTTACGTCACCCGGCGGGGGATTCCGAGTTCGCGGTGCGGGGGGCGACCGGGCGCTCCGGGCGATCAGGAACGACGACCCAGAAGTGAACGTGTTCCAGTATGGTGCCTATAACGTGTTCTAGATTACATTGCGGGGTGAGGGCAGAGATGTCCCGGCGCCGTTCGAGCACGAGACGCAATCAGACGTGGTCAAGGAGTGCCAGTGCAGCCAGTCACCATTCCCGAGGGGTTCGATTTCACGGATCCGGAGCTCTACGAGAAGCGCCTACCGCATCCCGAGTGGGCCCACCTCCGCCGGACCGAGCCGATCTGGTGGTGCGCCAAGGCCCCCGGGGTCGACGGTTTCGACGACGACGGCTACTGGGTCGTCACCAAGCACGAGGACGTCAAGGAGATCTCGCGCCGGACCAACGAGGTCTTCTCCACCTTCGAGAACACCGCCATCCCGCGCTTCGCCCCCGGCACCGAGCGGGAGATCGTCGAGCTCACCCGCCTGCTGTTCATCAACCAGGACGGCGAGGAGCACAAGAAGTACCGGCGGATCATCTCGAAGGGGTTCACCCCGCGCAACATCGAGAAGATGCGCGAGCACCTCGCCGAGAAGGCCAAGAACATCGTCGAGACCGCGGCGGCGAAGGGCAGCGGCGACTTCATCGTCGACGTCGCCTCCGAGCTCCCGCTCCAGGCGATCGCCGAGCTCATCGGCATCCCGCTGGAGGACCGTCACCAGATCTTCGAGTGGTCCAACCAGATGACCAGCTACGACGTCCCCGGCAAGGTCGAGGAGTCGCAGATGGCCAACGCCATGGTGCTCTCCTACGCCCAGGAGCTGGCCACCAAGCGCGAGACCGACCCCCGTGACGACCTGGTCACCAAGCTCATCCAGGCCGATGTCGACGGCGAGAAGCTCACCTCCGACGAGTTCGGCTGGTTCGTGGTCCTGCTCGCGGTGGCGGGCAACGAGACCACCCGCAACGCCACGACCCACGGGATGATCGCGTTCCTCGAGAACCCGGACCAGTGGGAGCTGTTCAAGCGCGAGCGCCCGGCGACCGCCTACGACGAGATCCTGCGGTGGGCCTCCCCGATCACCTCGTTCCAGCGCACTGCCACCGAAGACGTGGAGATCGGCGGGGTGACCATGAAGAAGGGTGACCGTGCCGCGATCATGTACGGCTCGGCGAACTTCGACGAGGACGTCTTCTCCGATCCGTTCACGTTCGACATCACCCGCGACCCGAACCCGCATCTGACGTTCGGCGGCAACGGCCCGCACTACTGCATCGGCGCCAACCTGGCCAAGCTGCAGATCGAGCTGATCTTCAACGCGATCGCCGATCACATGCCGGACATCACCTCGCTGGGGGACTCGACGCGTCTGCGTTCGGGCTGGCTCAACGCGATCCAGGACTGGAAGGTCGACTTCAAGTGCCCGGTCATGCACTGACCTGACACAGCGAGCAGCCAGACCCGGCCCCCGGCCGGTCAGCCCCGGTCCCGCCTGTTCCGCAGGCCGGGCCGGGGCTCTCGTCTCGGGGGAGGGGTGACCTTGTCGTCGTCGGCGTCCGACCTCGCACACACCCCGAACCGATCCCGTCGGCCCCATCGAACAGGCAAGGTTATCACCATGATCGACCACCGCACCGTCGACCGTGACGGCGTCCGACTGCACTACGTGGTCGCCGACCCCGACCCCCGGTCCGCCACGGCGCCGACCGGCGACGGCACCGGGACCGTGGTCCTCCTGCACGGTTTCTCGCACTTCTGGTTCACGTGGCACCGCCTGATCCCCGACCTGACCGCGGCCGGATGGCGGGTCATCGCCCCCGACCTGCGCGGGATGGGCGGGTCGGACGCGCCCACGGACGTCGCGGCGTACGCGCCGCGTGAGGTCGTCGACGACGTGGTGGCCGTCTGGGATGCCGAGGACGCGGGCCGGGTGGTACTGGTGGGCTTCGACTTCGGCGCCGGAGTCGCCTACGACACGTGCCACCTCGAACCCGGGCGGGTCCGCGCGGTGATCGGGATGGAGAACCCGTTCATGAGCACCGCCGGGTCGGTCCCGCCCCTGGAGGGGTCGGCGATGATGGCGCAGAAACACTTCCTCCACCTGCACTACTTCGCGCAGCCCGGTGTGGCCGAGGCCGACCTGGCGGGGCGCGAGCGTGAATTCCTCACCCGCGTCTTCTGGGCATTGTCGGCGAATTATCACTACCTCGACGTGTGGCAGCATCCGCCCGGCTCCACCTATCTCGACGCGCTGCCCGAGGCGCCGCCGCTGCCGTGGCCGTGGCTGTCGGTCGAGGAGATGGACACCTACGAGGAGGAGTACGCGCGCACCGGGTTCGCGGGGCCACTGCAGCGGTACCGGGCGATGGACGTGAGCTGGCACGCGCGACAGGAGTTCGAGCGGCAGACCAATCCCGTGCCCTTCTATTTCCTCTATTCCGAGCACGACCCGGACCTCGAGGGCTTCCACGGCCGCGACCCGTTGACCAAGCTCGACCGCTACCACGACGACGTGCGGATGGTCCGCGCGATCACGGCGCCGGCGGGACACCTCATGCACCTCGAGGCCACGCAGGACACGCACCGGGAGATCCTCGCCTGCCGGGACGACGTCGCTGCGCACCTGCCCGCCTGAGGGGCATCACGCGCCGAAGCGCCCCGTGCAACTAGGGCGTGAGGCCGTACTTCTCGCCGAAGCGGGCGATCGACTCGACCTTCTGCTCGGCCGTGCAGTCGTAGCCGTGGCCCTCGATCAGCCACGGCATGACGATGATGTCGGTGACGCCGGCCTCCGCGAGCTCGGCGAAGCCCTTCGAGCCGTAGCGGTCCAGGCACACCACCTGGATGGCGAAGCGCTTGCCGTCGCCGCGGTCGGCCAGCGAGC
This sequence comes from Dietzia sp. 111N12-1, assembly GCF_001658045.1. Taxonomy (NCBI): domain Bacteria; kingdom Bacillati; phylum Actinomycetota; class Actinomycetes; order Mycobacteriales; family Dietziaceae; genus Dietzia; species Dietzia sp. 111N12-1. The sequence goes on from NZ_LSSV01000001.1 coordinate 194,053, forward strand.
GCCCCTGCTCCTCGAGCAGTTCGCCCAGGCGGGTGACGGTGGCGACGATGTCGTCGAACCCCATCATCGCGCTGGTCCAGCCCTGGCCGACGCGGGCGGCGCGCTTGAGCGCGATCTCGGTGTGGCCGCCGACGTAGAAGGGGACCTGCTCGGACGGCGCCGGGGTGAAGATGAGCTCGTCGAAGTCGAAGTGGTCGCCGTGGAACTCCATCCACTGGCCGCGCAGGCCTTCTCGCATGATGGCCAGCGACTCGTCGGTGCGTTTGCCGCGGCCCTTGAACGGCGCGCCGCACCATTCGAACTCGTTGGGGTCCCAGCCGATGCCCACGCCCAGGTCCAGCCGGTTGCCGGTGAGCAACGCGACCGAGCCCACCTGCCGGGTGAGCAGCAGCGGGTTGCGCGGGCCCACCTTGAGCACCTGCGGACAGAACCTGATCCGGGAGGTCGCCCCGCCCATGGCGGCGCAGGCGATGAGCGGCTCCACCCACTCGGTGTTCTCGTCCCACATCCGCGAGCCGTCCGGCGTGTACGGGTAGTCCTTGTCCTGACGCCGCGGGTGGAACAGCGAGTCGGGCAGCACGATCCGGTCGATACCCGCGGCCTCGGCGCCGCGTGCGATGTCGAGGTACTGGTCGACGGGGGAGAAGGAGACGGGGACGGAGAACTCGACGTCCGCTACGCGGCTCATGGTCACTCGCTCTTTCCTGCGGCGCCGGCGATGGCGGCCTTGTCGTCGTCCGTGAGTGCACGCAGGCCCGAGGCCATGGCCACGTCCTGCTCCCAGAAGGCGCGGAGGTTGATCAGGCGACCGTCGGCGTCGACACGGTAGTCCACGGCGATGTCGATCTCCATGATGCTGGAGCCCATGTGGGTGCGCATGGTGCCGACGCAGAGGAGTTCGTCGCCCGCGGCGATCCCGCGGTCGAACCGGAACTCGATGTGATCCGGGGTGGCCACGGCCTTCTCCCAGAACTCCAGCAGCCTCTCCGTGCCGGTGTGGCCGAGGCCCTCGGCGTCGAACATCGACGGGCCCACGGGATCCTCGATGGTGCCCTCGGGGTTCCAACCGGCGATCCAGGCGTCGCGGTCGCCGGTGTTGGTCGCGGCCCACGAGCGGCGCGCGGCGGCGTAGGCGGGACTCGCCAGCGCTGCGTCGCTCATCTCGAGCGGGCGGTACTGCCCGTCGGCGTCCAGATAGGGGTTGCTCATGAGTGACGCTCCGGACGGTCGGTCCCCACGACCCACATGGAGAAGTACTGGGATCCACCGCCGTACGCGTGGCCCAGGGCCTTGCGCGCGCCGGGGACTTGGTGCTCGTCCGCCCGGTTCATCACCTGGCGGGCGGCCTCGGCGAACCGGAGCATGCCGGACGCGCCGATGGGGTTCGAGCACAGCACGCCGCCGGACGGGTTGACCGGCAGGGAGCCGTCGCGCGCGGTGGCACCGGACTCGGTCATGCGCCACCCCTCGCCCTCCGCGCAGAACCCGAGGTTCTCCAGCCACATGGGCTCGAACCAGGAGAACGGCACGTAGATCTCGGCCGCGTCGATCTCCTCTGCCGGGTTGGTGATCCCGGCCTCGGCCCAGAGGGCGGCGGCGGCGTCACGGCCGGCCTGCGGGCTGCGGTAGTTGCGGTAGGCGAAGGTCCCGGGCTCGGTGCGCAGCGCGGTGGCGTGGACCCACGCGACCTGTCGGCCGGCGGACTCCACGGCCTCGGCCGCCTCGGCATCGCCGATGACTATCGCGCACGCGCCGTCGGAGGAGGGGCAGGTCTCGTCGAACCGGATGGGGTCCCACAACATCTGTCCCTGCAGCACCTTGTCGATCGTGATGTCGGGCTGCTTGAGGTGGGCGTGCGGGTTGACCGAACCGTTGAGGCGGTCCTTGACCGCGACCATCGCGCCCACGTGCTCGGGCGCCCCGGTGGTGCGGATGTAGGAGCGCACGTGGGGGGCGAAGTAGCCGCCCGCGCCGGCCCCGACGGGCGCGGTGAACGGCACGGGCAGGCTGAGCGCCCACATGGCGTTGGACTCGGACTGCTTCTCCCACGCCACTGCCAGCACCCGGCGGTAGCGGCCGGACTGGACGTGGGACGCGGCGACGACAGCGGTCGAGCCGCCGACGGACCCGGCCGTGTGGACGCGCAGCAGCGGTTTGCCGACGGCGCCGAGAGCGTCGGCCATCATCAGCTCGGGCATCATGACGCCCTCGAACAGGTCGGGGGCCTTGCCGACGATCACGGCGTCGATGTCGTCCCAGCCGACCCCGGCGTCGGTCATTGCGGCATCGATGGCCTCGCGGCAGAGCCCGGCCATGGAGACGTCGGTGCGGCGGGCGACGTGGTGGGTCTGGCCGGTCCCGAGGACGGCGGCGGGCAGACCGGAGCCGTGGGTTCCGGATGCGGGAGCGCTCATGCGGTGCGTCCTTCCAGGAGGCAGATGAGGTTCTGCTGCAGCAGGTGGCCGCTGGTGGCGTGGGCGAGGGCGCGCTCGGAGCGGCCCTCCCAGATGCTGTGGGCGGCGTAGCCGATGCGCTCGAGGCCCGCGGAGAACAGCGGGTCGGCGAGCAACGAGCCGCCGGACGGGGTGACGGCGACGTCGTCGGAGATGCCCAGCGCGCCGCGCAGGAGGAGCTCCTGGTGGGTGTACTGGGTGTGGAGCTCGGCCACCGAGACACCACCGAGGTCGGGGCGGTCCCCGGACGAGCCGGTCGCGCGGACGGCGGCGGCGCGGGCGGACGGGGAGTCGGTGAGGTCACGTGCGCCGAACTCGGCGGAGTCGGCGATGTGCTCCATCCCGGTGATGTACGCCGGGGTGTCGATCAGCTCGCGGGCGCGATCGGCGGAGGCGAGGATGATCGCGCCGGCGCCGTCGGTGACGGGCGGGCAGTCGTGCCGACGCAGCGGGTCGGCCACGTACGGCTCGGCGAGCAGGTCCTTCTCGTCGCGGCCGGTCGCGCGGGCGGCGACCGCGGCCATCTCCGCCTCGGACCAGCGGCCGGCGTCGATGCCGGCGCGGGCCTGCAGTGCGGCGACGTGGTGCCGGCCGGGCCACAGCGGGGCGACGGTGTAGGGGTCGAGTTGCAGCGCCAGGGCGGTGTCGAGGTCGGTGCTGGCCGAGGCCTTGCCGAACCCGTAGACGAGGGCCGTGTCGGCCTGGCCGGAGGCGATCTTGAGGTAGGCCTCGAAGATCGCCCATGCGGCGTCCATCTCGACGTGCGACTCGGAGATCGGGGGGACCGCGCCGATGGAGTCGACGGCGGAGATGAACGAGAAGGCGCGGCCGGCCAGGTAGTCGGACGAGCCGGAGCACCAGAAGTCGATGTCGGTGCGGTCCAGTCCGGTCTGCCGGTAGCACTCGGCGAAGACGGGGGCGAGCATCTCGACACCGTTGGTGGTGCCGAAGGTGGACTCGGTGTGGCGGGCGTGGGCGAATCCGACGACGGCCACGTCCCGGGGAGCGTTGGGGGTCACGGGTGGTGTCCTCTACAGGTGATCGGCATAGGTGTCGGGATCGGCGTCGGGATCGCCGGTGGGCTCGAAGTGGGCGATGGCCTTCATCGAGGCGGGCCGTTCGGACTCGGGCGTCCACACAGCGCGCACGCGCATCCCCATCCGCACCTCGGACGCCTCGCAGCCCAGCACCAGGTGCTGGATGGGGACGTCGGAGCCGTCGAGCAGGATGTAGGCGGTGACGTACGGGGGCTTGATCTCCTGGCCGGCGAACGGCACGTTGACGATGCCGAACGTGGTCACGGTGCCCACGTCGGCGACCTCCACGTACTCGCCCATGGCCACGCCGTCGGACGGGCAGTAGTCACGCGGGGGCACGTAGACCTCGGGGCCGTTGGAGCGGCGCCGCCCCAGCACCTTGCCCTGCACGATCGCGCGCAGGTACTCGCTCTCGGCGGGTCCGGCCGTGTGGGTGACCGACAGTCCGATCGGCGTCACCACGATGGTGACGGGCTCGGACTCGGACCGCGGGACCTCGTCGTCGTCGCCTCCGGTGTCACCCGGCGCGTCGGCGGGGACCACGCACGCGATGTCGTGGATGGTGCCGGTGCGCTCGGCGGCCCACCGCAGGCGGACACGCATCCCGGTGCTCACCGCGTCGGGGCCGTCGGCGGCCAGCGGCAGGAGCATGGCGGTGTCCGCGCCGTCGAACCGCACGAGCGCCCACGCGAACGGGGTGTCGAGCGGGTTGACCTCGGTGGGAGCGGGAACCCAGGTCCATGCGACGACGAGGCCCTCGATCGCGGAACCGGATCCCACTTCCACGGATTCCGTGAGGGCCCGGCGTGTGTGGGGGTCGAACTCGACCGGCGGCAGGTGCACGGTGCCGCGGGAATCGCGGTTACCGACCAGGCGTCGCTCGCGTAGGCCGGTGAAGAACGCTCCCAGCACGGGGCCGGTCGACCGTGTGTAGTCGAACGACGGTGACAGGGACGCCGAGAGCACGGGCTCGTCCGGTGGGGTGATATCGACAACGATCTCTCTGGATGTCACGCGCACAAGTAGAACACGTTCCACCGGCCGGTGTGTGAGTTTCCCCGACACGCTGATCCGGGTCGCCGCCCCCGCCGCGGAGAGGTGTGGGTCACACTGGTGTCCATGAAATTCGCGTTGCAGCTCGGATACTGGGGCGCCCAGCCGCCCACCAACCATGCCGACCTCGTGGTGGCGGCGGACAGGGCGGGCTTCGACACCGTCTTCACCGCCGAGGCCTGGGGTTCGGACGCCTTCACGCCGCTGGCCTGGTACGGCTCGCTCACCGAACGAATCCGACTGTCGACGGCCGTCGTACAACTCTCGGCGCGTACGCCCACGGCCACCGCGATGAGCACCATGACCCTCGACCATCTTTCGAACGGCCGGTTCTGCCTGGGGCTGGGCGTCTCGGGGCCGCAGGTCGTGGAGGGTTGGTACGGGCAGGCCTTCGCCAAGCCGCTGGCGCGGACGCGGGAGTACATCGACATCATCCGGAAGGTGCTGCGGCGCGAGGAGCCCGTGACCTCCGACGGTCCCGCGTACGCCCTGCCCTACCGGGGCGCGGACGCCTCCGGGCTGGGCAAGCCGCTCAAGCCGATCCTGCATCCGCTGCGCGAGGACGTGCCGATCTGGCTGGGTGCCGAGGGGCCCAAGAACGTGGCCCTGGCCGCAGAGATCGCCGACGGCTGGCTGGGCTTCCTGGCCTCGCCGCGCACCGCCCACGAGTTCAACGCGTGGCTCGACGAGGGGTTCGCCCGACCCGGGGCGCGCCGCACCCGCGAGGACTTCGAGGTGGCTTTCCTGTGCCAGCTCCACGTGACGGACGACCGCCGCGGCGTCCTCGACGCGTACAAGCCGTTCACCGCCCTGTACGCGGGCGGCATGGGCGCCGAGGAGAAGAACTTCCACGCCGAGGCGTTCCGTCGCATGGGCTTCGGCGACGACGTGGACCGCATCACCGAACTGTTCCGCTCCGGCCGCAAGGACGAGGCCACCGCCGCGGTCCCGGACGAGATGGTCGAGGCCACCGCGATCATCGGTGATGCCGACTCGGTGCGGTCGCAGATCGCCGAGTGGGAGGCCGCGGGCATCACCATGCTCGTGGTGACCGCCCGGTCGGTCGAGGAGATCGAGACGATCGCGCAGTTCATCGACTGACGTGGGCCGGTCCCGAGGGTCAACCGCCGTCGCCGACCTCCAGGATCTCGCGACCGGGGCCGACCGTGACCCAGCCGGGTCGGTCCGTGAGCGAGACTCTGACCGCGTAGACGGGCGGGGGCCCGGAGCCGGAGGGGGGTGAACCCGGGGAGATCACCACCCTGTCCGGAACCGCCCCGGGCGCTCCCAACAGGGCGGGCGTCGCCTCGATCGCGAACAGCACGGTCTCCGCGTCCACCGCGGCCACAGGGAAACCGGGCGACGCGGGCAGCCGGCTGGTGATCCCGTCCCGCCATCGACCGTGGAAGGTGTGGTGCAGCGTCGCCTCCGCATCGTCCGGATCGGGGCGGCTCAGGTGCGCGGTGTCGCCTTCGATGACGAGCCGCTCCACGGTGGGGTCGTCGAGCTGGTCGCGTGCGGCATCGATGACGCGGGTCATCCCTTCGGCGGTGAGCAGTGGTCCCGGTGCCGTGCGGATCACCTCGACGGAGGCCGGGCGGTCCACCGTGTCGCCGGCCGGGGAGGGTGTGTTCCCGGCGAGGTGGTCCAGGCCGGCGATGAGGCCGACGGCCAATGCGCTGGCCAGGACCGCGCGCAGCAGTCCGCTCGCCAGGCGCCTGCGCCCCGCCGGCCCCCGCGTCGAAGGCCCGGGCGGTCGCTTCGCGACGATCCGCTCGCGCGCGTTGGTCCGCCGTACCGAGAGCGGGGTGTCGGCTGACAGGCCCCGGCTGCGTACCTCCAGTTCGAACAAGCGCCTGTTGAGGTCGGCCACCAGTGAGTCGAGGTCGTCGCGGGTGGTCGACAGGGCGGCGTCGCGGCTGCGCTCGCCATGTTCGAGGGGGCCGATCCGGCCGTCCGTGTAGGCGTTGTCCAGGATCTGCCACACGGCTCGCCTGCGGTCCTCGGTGGCCGGCTCCGGGGCGGGCCCACCGGGGGGCGGGGGCGGTGCGCTCATCGGGGGACGCCGACTTCTCTCACGATCCTGTCGTGCCCCACCACTATGTGCCCGCGGTCACCCTCACGACTCACGGTGATCTCGTATGTGGGCTGGGCGAGCGCGTCCGGGCCCACGTCGATCCCCACGAGATCTGCGTCCGAGAGCCCGTTCTCCGCCGCGGAGGGCCGAGCCGCCTCCAGGGCGGCCGGTACATCGATGGACTCCATTGCAACGGAGAGGTCGTCAACGGGGCGGAAAGCCTCCCCTTCGGCGGCCCACTCGCCCAGGTCGTCGCGTCGCCACGAGTCGACCGCCCCGGGGTCTGTCGGATCCTCGATGAGGAGGAGGGCGTAGTCGCCCCTGATGTCGAGCGAGGCCACACGAGCGTCGCCGAACCTCGCACGCGCAGACGAGATGACCTCATCGACGCTGCTCGAGGTGATCGTGTCCTCGGTGCCGCCGACGAGGCCGGTGAACGCACCGTCTCGCAGCGCGAGGACCCCGCCGGCGACAAGGGCGAGCCCCGCCACGGTCGAGGCGCCGACCAACTTGGCGGTGTCGAGCGGGTCGCGTGGCGCGCGGCGGGACCGGGCGACCGGAGTGGAGCGGGTGCCCGCCACCTCGGAAGGCGACCGGGCCGGGGCCGGCAGGTCCGCGAGGATCGCCCGGAGTTCATCGACGTATCCGCTCGACCGCACCTGCCACCCGAGGTGAAGGTGATCCAGGGGGGCGAGGCGCCCTTCTGCAGCGGCGGCGTCGAGCTGCTCCCACGTCGCGACGCGCTGGGGGTCGCTCGCGCGGATCCGATGCTGCGCCATGGGCAGGAGGGTAACCACCGGCGGCTCGCCGTGGTCTGGTCACGGTCGCCGGGAAAGCCCGCCATCGCGATAGAACACGTTCTACTATGGGGTCATGAGTGCACCCACGCCTTCCGTCCCCGCCGACGCCGGAATCCTGGATCCGCGGACCGGCGAGCACGTGACCAGCGTCTACCGGATCGCCGAGGCGGATCCGGACCGCATCGCCGTAATCGAGGCGGGCGGTCGGCAGGTCACCTTCGGCCAGCTCGCCGACGCCGCCCACGGCTACGCCCGGGGTCTGCGCGAGCTCGGACTGGAGACCGGTGACTGCATCGTCCTGCTGGCGCCGAACAGCATTGAATTCCTCGAGGTCTACTACGCGGCCATGGAGATCGGGCTCTACGTGGCCCCGGCGAACTGGCACCTGACCGGCCCCGAGGTGGCGTACATCCTCGAGAATTCGGGATCGACGGTGTTCATCGCGGACACCCGGTTCGCCGACGTCGCGACCGCAGCCGCCGGGGAGGCCGGGCTCGACCCCGCCCGCTGCTACGCCATCGGTGAGGTTCCCGGATTCCGTCCGCTGCCCGAGCTCACGGTCCCAGCCGCGGGGGAGGACCCCTTGCCGTCGTCGCGGACCCTCGGCGGCCCCATGCTGTACACCTCCGGCACCACCGGCCGCCCCAAGGGCGTGCGGCGCCCCCTCACCGGCGCCTCGCCGGATCAAGTGACGGTCCCCAACTACTACTTCTTCGCCGGCTTCGACATCCAGGCGCCGGACAACGTCCACATCTGTGGCTCGCCGCTCTACCACACGGCCGTGCTCAACTTCGTCACCATCTCGCTCAATCTGGGCCAGGCCGTGGTGCTCATGGACAAGTGGACGCCCGAGGAGATGCTGCGACTCATCGACGCCCACGGCGTCACCCAGTCGCACATGGTGCCGACGCAGTTCTCGCGGCTGCTGGAGCTGCCGGAGGATGTGCGCGCGAAGTACGACGTGTCCAGCCTGCGCACGATCGTCCACGGCGCCGCGCCGTGCCCCAAGCACGTCAAGCAGGCCATGCTCGACTGGTGGGGCCCGGTCCTGACCGAGTACTACGCCGGGACCGAGGGCGGTGGGTGCACCATCACCGGCGAGGAATGGCTGCGCAAGCCCGGCAGCGTGGGGCGGCCGTGGAAGACCACCACCCTGAAGATCCTCGACGACGACGGCAACGAGCTGCCCACCGGCGAGATCGGCAATGTGTACCTGCAGATGCACGGGTCGAAGTTCGAGTACCACCAGGACAAGGAGAAGACCGCGAAGACCTACGTCGGCGAGCTCTTCACCATGGGCGACATCGGCTACGTGGACGAAGACGGCTACCTGTTCCTGTGCGACCGCAAGAACGACATGATCATCTCCGGCGGCGTGAACATCTACCCGGCAGAGATCGAGTCGGAGATGACCCGCCACGAGGCGGTCCGCGACGCGGCGGTCTTTGGGATCCCGCACAAGGGCTGGGGTGAGGAGGTCAAGGCCGTCATCGAACTGGCCGAGGGCTACCCCGAGTCCGACGAGCTCAAGGCACACATCCTCGAGGACCTGTCCGGTCGGCTGGCGAAGTTCAAGATGCCGCGGTCGATCGATGTGGTGGACGAGCTGCCCCGCCAGGCCAACGGGAAACTGATGAAGCGCACGCTGAAGGATCCGTACTGGGCGGACGCGAAGTAGGTCTGGGCAGGGGCGGGCCCTCGTCGTCGTCGGATCCCCGACGCGGGGCGAGAACGCGTTCTACCCTGGACGCATGACCAGAACCCCCACCGCGCGCGATCTCACGCTCGCGCAGATCCTCGAGCGGCAACAACAGGCGTTCCTCGCCGATCCCCAGCCGGGCGTGAAGATCCGCCGGGACCGGATCCTGCGCCTCAAACGCCTCGTCCTGGACAACGCCGCCGACCTCACCGAGGCGATGCGCGAGGACTACGGCTCCCGGCCGGAGACCTTCTCCACCCTCACCGACATCGCCTCCTCCATCCCCGACCTGGACCACCAGCGCGGCAACATCAAGAAGTGGATGCGCCCCACGCGCGTGTCCCGAGCCCTGGAGGCGGTGGGCTTCACCCAACAGGTCCGACACGACCCCAAGCGGGTCGTCGGCATCATCGGACCGTGGAACTTCCCGCTGTACCTCACGATCGTGCCCGCCGGTTCCGCCCTCGGCGCCGGCAACCGGGTGATGATCCGGCCGTCCTCGGTCACCGCGCACACCACCGAGGCCCTGTGCCGGCTGGCACCGGAGTATTTCGCCGTCGACGAACTCGCGATCGCCGGACCCGAACACGGCCGTGGTTCGGACTTCTCGGTCCTGCCCTTCGACCACCTGTTCTTCACCGGCTCGCCCGGGGTCGGCAAGTCCGTCGCCAAGGACGCCGCGGAGAACCTCACCCCCGTCACCCTCGAACTGGGCGGCAAGAACCCGGTCCTAGTCGACACCAGCGCCGACATCGATCGGGCTGCGCGCAGCATCGCGTCCTCCCGCCTCGTCAACGGCGGTCAGGTGTGCATGTGCCCGGATTACGTGTTCGTCCCCGAGGACCGACTGGACGCGTTCTGCGACACCGTGCTCGACCAGTGGCGCACCAGCCTGCCCGCGATCGTCGGCAACCCCGAGTACACGGCGACCGTCAACACCTCGAACTACGAGCGGATCGTCGGCCTGATCGACGACGCCGTGGGGAAGGGCGCCGACAAACGCGACGCCGCGCCGGCCGGCGAACGGCTGCCCGACCCGGTCGGCCGCAAGATCGCGCCCACCCTGCTCACCGGCGTGACCCCGGACATGGAGATCGACTCCGAGGAGGTGTTCGGCCCCGTCCTCACGGTATTCGGCTACAGGGGCCTCGACGAGGCGATCCGCTACGTCAACGACCGGCCCAGCCCGCTCGTCCTGTACTGGTACGGGGACCGAAACGACCGCTTCGAGACCGTCGCCGACCGCACCCGCTCCGGCAACATCTACGGCAACGACTTCGGGATCGGCATGGCCTCGTCCACCATCCCGTTCGGCGGCGTCGGCAACTCGGGGATGGGCGGGTACCACGGCCACTACGGCTTCCGGACGTTCACCCACGAGCGGGCGGTGGCGCACCACTCGTTCGCCTACAACGTCTCGGAGATGATGGTGCCGCCGTTCACCAAGGACAAGCAGCGGATGGCCTCGGGATACCTGAGGGCGATGCAGGTACGGACACGGCTCAAGCTGTAGTCGTCGCCCGGCTGCGGGCCTGCCGTGAGGCCCGCAGCCGGACCGGTCACTCTCCCCGGAACTCGGGCGTGCGCTTCTCGGCGAAGGCCCGCGGGCCCTCCTTCGCATCGGCGGAGGCGAAGACCCGCCCGCCCACCTCGGCGTCGACGCGGAAGGCCTCCTCCTCGTGCATGCCCTCGGTGCGACGGATGGTCTCGATCATCCCCCGGACCGCCAGCGGACCGTTCGCGGAGATGAGGTCGGCGATCTCCAGGGCCTTGTCGAGGGCCGATCCGTCGTCGACGACGTGGCCGATGAGCCCGAACCGCTCGGCCTCCTCGGCGGTGAGGTGGCGGCCCGTCATGAGGACCTCCATCGCGACGGTGTACGGGATCTGGCGCACGAGCCGGACCGCCGAACCGCCGAGCGGGTACAGGCCCCACCGCGCCTCGGAGACACCGAACTTCGCGGACCGTCCGGCGACGCGGATGTCGGTGCCCTGCAGGATCTCGGTCCCGCCCGCGATGGCCGGCCCCTCGACCGCGGCGATGAGCGGCTTGCTCAGTCGACGGCCCTTGAGCAGGGCCGGGAGCGTCGTGAGATCCCAGCCGCCGCCGGCGAACTTGTCCCCCGGGGCGTCGGAGTTCATGGCCTTGAGGTCGGCGCCCGCGCAGAAGAACCCGCCCGCGCCCGTGAGGATGCACGCCCGGATGTCGGGGTCGGAGTCCACCAGGTCCCAGGCGGCCTCCATGCCCCGCATCATCGGCCCGGACAGGGCGTTCCGGGCTTCGGGGCGGTTCATGGTGACGATCAGGACGTGCCCCCGCCGCTCGGTGAGCAGGTGCTGGTCCTCGGGGGTTGCGGCGCTGGTCATCTTCGGCCTCCTGGAGGATTTCTTTATGCCTGGTTCGATGTAACCCACACCACGGGAAGGTAACACGTTCTAGTTTGGGGGCATGGCGTACACCATCGGAGATCTCGTAGAACACAGCGTGGACCGTGTCCCCGGCCGGCTCGTGCTCGTCCAGGGTGATCGTGAGCTCAGCTTCCGGGAGTTCGAGGACCGTGCCAACCGACTCGCCCACCACCTGCAGTCGGTGGGGGTGGGGCCCGACGACAAGGTCGCGGTGTACAGCCGCAACACCATCGAGGCCGTCGAGGCCATGGTGGCGATCTTCAAGATCCGCGCGGTCATGGTCAACGTGAATTTCCGCTACGTCCCGGCCGAGCTGGAGTACCTGCTGGACAACTCCGACGCCGTCGCGGTGATCCACGAGCGGCGGTACTCGCAGACCCTGGCCGAGGCCCTGCCCAGGACCCCGGGGGTCCGGCACTGCCTGGTGTTCGAGGACGGGACCGACGGACCGGACCCGGTGGTCCCCGAGAGCGTCTCCGTGGCGCACTACGAGGACGCCCTGGCGGCGCAGTCCCCGGAGCGGGACTTCGGCGAGCGCTCGAACGACGACATCTACATGCTGTACACGGGTGGCACCACGGGCTCGCCCAAGGGCGTCATGTGGCGCCAAGAGGACGTGTTCATGGTCCTGGGCGGTGGCATCGACTTCCTCACGGGGGAGCGGGTCGCCGACGAGTGGGAGTTGGCGAACAAGGCTGTCGACGGCGGGGTGCTGGTCCGGGCCGCGCTACCGCCGCTCATCCACGGCGGAGCCCAGTGGGCGATCCTCATGGCCCTGTTCGCCGGTCACACGAGTGTGCTCATCCCGGAATTCGACGCGGAGACGGTCTGGCAGACGGTCACCGACCGCAAGATCAACCTGATGTTCATCACCGGTGACGCGATGGCGCGACCGATGATCGAGGCCTGGGACGCGGAGAAGTACGACCCCTCGTCGCTCTTCTACATCGGGTCCTCGGCTGCCCTCTTCTCGCCCTCGGTCAAGGACCAGTTCATCGAGGCCTTCCCCAACGCGATGATCTCGGACTCCATCGGTTCGTCGGAGACGGGTTTCTCGGGCATCGCACTGGCGGAGAAGGGGAAGACCCACACCGGCGGTCCGCGCGTGAAGATCGACGGCGAGACCACGGTCCTCGACGACGACGGCAACGAGATCCGACCCGGATCGGATGTCATCGGCAAGGTGGCCCGGACCGGTCACATCCCGCTGGGGTACTACAAGGACGAGGCCAAGACCGCGGCGACGTTCAAGACGTACAACGGTAAGCGCTACTCCATCCCCGGCGACGACGCCCGGGTCGAGTCCGACGGCACCGTCACGATGCTCGGCCGCGGCTCGGTGTCCATCAACACCGGCGGCGAGAAGGTGCACCCGGAGGAGGTCGAGGCGGCCCTCAAGACGCACCCCGACGTGTTCGACGCGCTGGTGATCGGGGTCCCCGACGATCGGATGGGGCAGAAGGTCGCCGCCGTGCTGCACACCCGGGACGGCAAGTGCCCGCCCATCGAGGAGATCAACGAGCACGCGCGCACGGAGATCGCCCGCTACAAGTGCCCGCGCGCGGTCTGGGTCGAGACCTCGGTCAAGCGCAATCCCGCGGGCAAGCCCGACTACCGGTGGGCCGCGGACATCGCCGCGTCCCGCCCCGCAGACGACAGCCAGGAGATCAGCAAGTGAGCATTCGCACTTCCCTCACGGAGGAGTTCGGGATCGAGTACCCCGTCTTCGCGTTCACCCCGTCCAAGGCCGTCGCGGCCGCCGTGACCCGTGCCGGCGGCATGGGCGTGCTCGGGTGTGTCCGGTACAACGATGCCGCGGAACTCGACGAGGTCCTCACCTGGATGGACGAGAACACCGACGGCAAGCCCTACGGTGTGGACATCGTCATGCCCAACAAGGTCCCCACCGAGGGGAGCCCGGAGGACATCGCCGCGATGATCCCCGAGGAGCACAAGTCGTTCGTCTCCCGTGTCCTCGATGACCTCGGCGTCCCACCGCTCGGTGATGACGCCGAGCACAACGCAGGGGTGATCGGGTGGCTCCACTCGGTCGCCCAGTCGCACGTGGAGATGTCTCTCAAGCACCGGCCGGTGCTCATCGCCAACGCCCTGGGCTCGCCGCCGAAGCACATCATCGACCTCGCCCACGAGAACGGGATGAAGGTCGCCGCCCTCGCCGGCGCCACCAAGCACGCCCTGGCCCACGTCGACAACGGCGTGGACATCGTGATCGCCCAGGGCGGCGAGGCGGGAGGTCACACCGGCGATGTCGCGACGATGGTGCTGGTCCCCGAGATCGTCAAGGCCCTCGACGGCCGGGCCCCGGTGCTGGCCGCCGGTGGCATCGGCGACGGAACCCAGGTCGCGTCCGTGATCGGGATGGGCGCGCAGGGCGCCTGGATGGGATCGCGCTGGCTCACGGCCGCCGAGTACGCCGAGGACGGCGGGTCGCGGGCCATGCAAAAGGCGCTCGTGGCCGCGACCAGCCGCGACACCGTCCGTACCCGTATCTACTCGGGCAAGCCCGCGCGGCTGCTCAAGAGCAAGTGGACCGAGGCGTGGGCCGCCGCCGACGCGCCGGACCCGATGCCCATGCCCCTGCAGAACATCCTCGTCGCGGAGGCCCACCAGCGGATCTCCGAGGCGCAGGATCCCGAGGTCGTGGCGATGCCCGCAGGGCAGATCATCGGCTCCCTCGAGGGCGTGGTGCCCGTGGCCGAGACGATGGCGCAGATCGTCGCCGAGTACGAGGCCGCCGTCGAGCGACTGCGCGCGACCCTGGCCTGACCGGACGGGCCCGTCTCGCCGTCATCAGCCAGATCCGCTACTCCGATTCCGGATCCGCCAGCCCAATTCGGGTAGCAGATCGGGTATCGGGATAGCGGATTCTCGGCCGTCAGGTCGTCAGCAGGTCATCAGCTGGTCAGGACGAACAGCAGCATCGCGGCCCAGTGGCAGGCGAACGCGATCACGGTGCACGTGTGGAACACCTCGTGGAAACCGAAGACGCCGGGGGCCGGGTCGGGTCGCTTGAGGCCGTAGACCACCGCGCCGCCGGTGTAGGCGACGCCACCGACCATGACCAGGATGACGGCCGCGAGGTTGGCGGTGATGAGGTCGCCGGCGAACCACACCGCGGTCCAGCCGAGGCCGATGTACAGGACGACGTACAGCCAGCGCGGCGCGGACAGCCAGAACAGGCGGAACAGGATCCCCAGCAGGGCGCCCGACCACACGAGTGTCAACAGGATCTGGGTGGTCGGGGGCTCGAGTGCCGCCACCGTCATGGGGGTGTACGTCCCGGCGATGAGCAGGAAGATGTTGGAGTGGTCCAGACGGCGCATCAGGGCTGCGGCGCGTGGCCCCCAGTTCACCCGGTGATACAGGGCCGAGATCCCGAACAGCAGGGTCGAGGTCGCCAGGAACACGGCGCAGGCCCAGGTCAGCGCGGTCCCCTCGGCGAGCACGGTGAGCACGACGCCCAGCGCGATCGCGACGGGTAGGGTGCCGGCGTGAATCCACCCCCGCAGCAGCGGTTTGGGCGGAACGGGCGCGGAGATACCGAAGTCGTCGTCGGCGGCGACGGCATCGGCGTTGATGCCGTCGCCGGCGGGATGCTGCAGGTCGGGGTTCACGGCGTGGTTCACACGCCAAACCTACCGACGACCTCACCCGGGGGTGAAGGCCCCCGCACCGTCGGCGCGGACCCAGACCCTGTCCCCGGCCGATTCGGCGCCCAGCGAGCTGAGGTCGCGGGCCCGGAACTTGAAGCTGGCCGTCCGTGGTAGCGCGGCGGTCATCCGGAGCAGCGACGGCCACTGCTTGGGCCCGAGGTCGGGTTGGGCGGCGAGGAAATCACCGAACCCGCCCGCCAGGGCCGAGGCTTCTGCACCCTCGCGAGGCACCACCGCCGCGGCGACGGCGTCGCCGATGACGGCCGGGCCCCGCACCGTCTCCGCCGGCACGGCGTACACGCCGACCTCGGCCACATCGGGGTGGCGCCGCAGTACGCGTTCGATCGGTGCCGCCGCCAGGTTCTCCCCGTCCACGCGCATCCAGCCACCGGACCGGCCCGCGAAGTAGACCCATCCGTCGTCGTCGACGTACGCGAGGTCACCGGAGTGGAACCGGCCGCCGCGCATCCTCTCGGCGTCGGCGGCGGGGTCGCCGTAGTACCCGGAGAACAGGCCCGGCCCGTCGGCGACCATCTCACCCACGGACTCGTCGGCGTTGAGCAGGACACCGGCGTCGTCGAAGCGGGCGCGGGGGCGCTCGTCCCCGGACTCCGGGTCGACGATCCGCACCCCGTCCGGCAGTGGACCGAGCGCGGCGTCGGGGGTCCCGGGCGTACGGGTGACGGAGATGCCGCCCTCGCTGGAACCGAACCCGTCCACCACGGTGACGCCGAAGCGCCGGGCGAACTCGCGACGCACGTCGGCGGGCGCCTCGTTGCCGTAGACCACGCGCATCGGGTTGTCGGCGTCGTCGGGTCGCTCGGGGGTGGCCAGGATGTAGGACAGTGGTGCGCCGACGTAGTTGGCGAAGGTGCATCCGTGTCGCCGGACGTCGTCGAGCCAGTTGGAGGCGGAGAAGCGACGCCGCAGTGCGATCGAGCATCCGGAGTACAGGGCGATCGGCCACGCCACCATCACGGCGTTGGAGTGGAACAGTGGCATCGCGCTGTACACGCAGTCGTCCGAACCGATCCCGAACCTCTCGGCGAGCATGCGGCCGGGCACGGAGATCTTGCTCTGCGTGATCCGGACGGCCTTGGGGTCGCCGCTCGTGCCCGAGGTGAACACCAGGGCGACGAGGTCGTCGGGGCCGACGGGCACGTCCGCCACCTCGGGGAGCGCCGCGCCGGCGTGCCGGTCGAGCAGTGCGGTCCACTCGGGGGAGTCAACGGAGACCACGGGCACGCCGGGGTCGAGCCCATCCAGGAGGGCTTCGTTGTCGGTGTCCGTGAGGATGAGCGCGCAGTCGGCGAGGGCCGCGTCGCGGATCAGAGCCTCGCCGCGTCGCGTGGGGTTGAGCCCGGCCACGACGAGCTCCGAGCATGCCGCCGCGCCGAGCAGGTGGAGGTACTCGGGTGTGCCGGCCAGGAGGAGGCCGATGTGCGGGCGTGACGGTGACGACGACGATGGTGACGACGACGAAGGCGGCGACGACGAGGTCATCAGTTCCCGAAGCGCCGCGATCCGCACGGCCACCGCGCCGACGGCGTCCGACCAGGGCGTCAGCTGCCCGTCGGACCAGATTCCGCGGTCGCCGACGGCGGACAGGGCGTGCACCGCGTCGGCGACGGAGGTGAACGGCTGGGCGGCGACGTCCGCGATCGTCTTCACCGCGCCGCTCACGCCGAGTACTCCCAGGGGTCGCCTGCGGTGGCCAGCACGTCGCCCAGGTCGAGCAGTTGCCGGGTGGCGCCGCCGAGGCGGAACTCGTCGGCCTTCGCGGCGAGGAAGTAGCGGTGGGCGGGCTCGGAGCGGTCCAGCCCGACGCCGCCGTGGACGTGCACGGCGGTGTGGGCGAGGCGGTGGCCGGCGTCGCAGGCCCAGAAGTGGGCGGAGGCCACCGCCGCGTGTGCGGTCGGTCCGGGGTCGCCGCTACAGGCGTCGAGTTCGTAGGCGGCGCGCAGGGTGCTCAACCGGACGGCGTCGACGTCGATGGACCCGTCCGCCAGGCGGGCGGCGACGGCCTGGAACGTGCCGATGGGGCGACCGAACTGGTGGCGGGTGCTCGCGTACGCGGCGGTGCGCTCGAGCGCGGCCTCGATCACGCCCCACTGGTGGGCGGCAAGGTGGACGCGGCGGCGCAGGGCATCGAACTCGAGCGCCGCGGCGGCGAGCGCGGTGGCGTCGCCGGGGTCACCGGTGACGAGCCCGCTGCACGAGTAGTCGACGGGGACCGTGCGTTCCACGGTGACCGCCGCGCCGTCCGTCACGTGTAGGCCGTCGGCCGAAGGCCGGACGATCACATCGGCGATCGGCGCCCAGTCCACCTCCGGTGCGGAGCCGGACCAGCCGTCGGCGACAGCGGCGATCTCGCGCCCCTCCGCCACGGCGGTGGCGCGGTCGGTCTGCCCGGCCGCCTCGAGCAGGTGGGCCGCGCGTATCGCGGGGGACAGGGGAACCGGGGCGACGACCCGGCCCAACTCGCGTAGGACCAGGGCCTCGCCGATCACCCCCAGTCCGGCGCCGCCGAGCGACTCCGGGGCGAGGGCGGCCGGGACGCCGGCCCGGACCAGTTCCTCCCAGTATCGGGCGTGGAACCGGGCGGTGTCGCGGTCGGTTCCGCCGGACTCGGTGCCGGGGCCGAACCGGGCGTCGAGTTCTCGCAGGGAGTCGTCGGTGACCAGACGCTCGCCCATGTCACGGACGAGGGCGGTCAGCTCCGCGGTGGTGTCGTCGACGGAGAAATCCATGTCAGCGCTCCTTCCGGGCGGTGCTGGCGGACGGCGCGGGGGCGACACGTGGCGCCGGGGGCAGCCCCAATCCGGCGGTGGCGATGATGTCGCGCTGCACCTCGTTGGTGCCGCCCCCGAAGGTGAGGATGAGCGCCGATCGGTGGAGGCGCTCGATGCGCCCGTGCAGGGCGGCGGTCGGGGAGTGGGAGCGCTGGTAGCCGCTCGATCCGAGGACTTCCATGAGCAACCGGTAGGCCTCGCACGCCGTCTCGGTCCCGTACACCTTGGTCGCCGACGCGGCGATGCGGGTGGGCGCGGCGGTGCCCGCGGAGACGATCTCCCAGTTGCGCAGGGCCAGGTACTCGGCCATCGCGTGGACGCGGGCCAGGTGGGTGCGCACCCACTCGTTGTCCATGACGGTGCCGGCCCCGGGCATGCCGACGTCCGCCGAGCGGGTGGTGCGCGCCCACTGCACGACCTGCCGCAGTGAGGCCTGCAGCGGCCCCGCCGAGGTCAGGGCGACGCGCTCGTGGTTGAGCTGGTTGGTCATGAGCGGCCAGCCGCCGTGCTCGGGGCCCACGAGGTTGCTCGCCGGGACCACCACGTCCTGGTAATAGGTGGCACTGGTGTCCGGGCCGGCCATCGTGTGGACCGGGGTCCACGAGAAGCCCTCGGCGTCGGTGGGCACCATGATCATGGAGATGCCCTTGTGGCGCTTGGCGTCCGGATCGGTGCGCGCGGCCAGCCAGATCCAGTCGGCGTACGCCACCAGCGACGTCCACATCTTCTGACCGTTGATCCGGTACACCTCGCGGCCCTCGTGCTCACCGGTCCCGGGCTCGCGGACCGCCCGCGTGCGGAGCGACGCGAGGTCGGTGCCGGAGTCCGGCTCGGAGTAGCCGATGCCGAAGTGCAGCTCACCGCGGCTGATCCGGGGCAGGAAGTAGTTCTTCTGCTCGTCGGAGCCGAACGCCATGATGGTGGGCGCCACGGAGTTGATGGTGAGGAACGGTACCGGGACGCCGGCGATCGCGGCCTCGTCGGTGAAGATGAGTTGCTCGATCATCGGCCGGTTCTTCCCGCCGAATTCTTCGGGCCACCCCAGGGTCAGCCAGCCGTCTCGGCCCATCTCCGCGACGATCTCGCGGTACGCGTCGCCGTGCCCGTACTCGCCGGTGGTGGAGGTGAAGGCCTCGCGTCGTTCAGGGGTCATCAGTGCCGAGAAATACTCGCGCAACTCCCCGCGCAGACGTTCCTGGCCGGTGGTGTAGGTGATGTCCATATGCCCTAAGCTCATCGGTGAGTGGAACACGTTCTAGTGTCGTGTCTCACATAGTATCCAACCATCTCGCGGCCATGGTGGCCGTGGGTGCGACCGAGGAGGACGGCATGAGGATTGAAGTCGATCCCGACCGCTGCGAGGGGCAGGCCGTGTGCGTCGGCCTGGCGCCGAAGGTCTTCGAGCTGAACGACGACGACGAGGTCGTGCGTGTGATCGTCGACGAGGTCCCCGAGGACCTGCAGAAGCGCGCACTCAAGGCTGTGGAGAAGTGCCCGATGGCCGCGCTGAAGGCCGCGGAGTGACCGCGGGGATGGGTCGGGAGAAGCTCGACGCGGACCTCTCACTCGACGGGCGGGTCGCCGTGGTCACCGGGTCCGGCTCGGGTCTCGGCGCGGCCGAGGCTGTCGAGCTCGCCAGGTCGGGCGCGGCCGCGGTGGTCATCAACGACATCCGCGCCGGTGAAGCCGCGGACGCGGTGATCGCGGACATCGAGGCGGCCGGAGCCAAGGCGGCACTCGTCGTGGGCGACGTCTCCGAGCGGGAGACAGCCGACGCCATGGTGGCCGAGGCCCTCAAGCTCGGTGGGCTGCACGTGGTGGTCAACAATGCCGGGATCACGCGCGACAAGATGCTGTTCAACCTCTCCGACGAGGATTTCGACGCGGTCGTGAAGGTGCATCTGCGCGGTCACTTCCTGCTCACCCGCAATGCGGCCGCCCACTGGCGCGAGGAGAGCAAGAAATCCGGGGGGCCGGTCTACGGCCGGCTCATCAACACCTCGTCGGAGGCGGGGCTCTTCGGCCCGCCCGGCCAGGCCAACTACGGCGCGGCCAAGGCCGCGATCACCGCGCTGACGCTGTCCGCGTCGCGGGTGCTGGAGCGCATCGGCTGCACCGCCAACGCGATCGCCCCGCGCGGTCGCACCGGGATGACGGAGGCGGTCTTCGAGCCCTGGGACCCCTCCGAAGGGCCGGATCCGCTCTCGCCGGACCGGGTCGCGGACCTCGTGTCCTACCTGGCCTCGCCCGCTGCCGCGGACGTCACGGGTCAGCTGTTCGTGGTATACGGCGGGATGGTGGCGCTCGTGGAGGCGCCCGTCGTGGAGAAGAGGTTCGACGCAGAGGGCGGCGTATGGGACCGTCGCGAGTTCGCGGATGCGATCTCCGGGCACTGGTCAGGCCGCCCGGAGGGCAAGTCCTTCTCCGCTGCGGAGATCATGAAGCTCTGAGTGGCGGGCCCGTCCCCGGCGTGATCGACGTCGATCGCGCCGGGGACGACTTATTGGTGTGTCGGGCGTGTTAGATTCCCCCGACGCGAGCTGGCGGGGGCACCGGTCGGGGGGATGGGGAAGCCCTTGTCAGATAGAACGTGTTCTAGCTACTATGTAATCTGGGTCACGATGAACCGGTCACTTGTTCAGTTTGGTGTGACCGGGGGATGAAAGAAGACAGGAGGGGGGCGATATGGCGAGAGTTCTCGATGCGCCGCTTAAGGGAGTCGGCGATTTCGTCGCCATGAGTCTCGACACGTTCGTGTCCTTCCCGTCGATCGTGCGGCAGGGCCGGGAGTTCGTCGAACAGTCCTGGTTCATCGCCAGGGTCTCCATGATGGCCACCATCCTGGTGGCGATCCCGTTCACCGTCCTGGTGAGCTTCACGCTCAACATCCTGCTCCGCGAGATCGGTGCGGCCGATCTGTCGGGGGCGGGGGCCGCGCTCGGCGCCGTCACCCAGGTCGGTCCCATGGTCACGGTCCTCATCGTGGCGGGGGCCGGGGCCACCGCCATCTGCGCGGACCTCGGGGCCCGCACCATCCGCGAAGAGATCGACGCGATGGAGGTCCTCGGGATCGACCCGGTCAAGCGCCTGGTCGTCCCCCGGGTCGCCGCGTCCACCTTCGTGGCGCTGCTGCTCAACGGCCTGGTGTGCACGATCGGCATCCTCGGCGGTTTCCTCTTCTCGGTTCTTCTGCAGGGCGTCAACCCGGGCGCCTTCGTAGACGGGATCACCCTGCTCACGGGCCTGGGTGAGCTCATCCTGGCGCAGATCAAGGCCGGCATGTTCGGCATGCTGGCCGGGCTCGTGGCCTGCTACAAGGGCCTCTACGTCCGGGGCGGGCCGAAAGAGGTGGGCAGCGCTGTGAACGAGACCGTCGTCTTCGCCTTTATGGCCCTGTTCGTCGTCAACACCGTGCTCACGGCGGTCGGCGTCAAGGTCCTGGGGGCGTGAGGTGGCCGTCATCGAGACCACCCGGTTCCCGCATCTCGCGCGGGCCCGGCACCACACCGTCGGCAGGGCCGACGACTTCGGCGGCATCGCCCTGTTCTTTTGGCGAGCACTGCTGGCCACGCCGCGGGCGCTCACCCAGTACCCGAAGGAGACACTGCGGCTCATCGCCGAGATCGCCATGGGAACGGGTGCGCTGGCGATGATCGGCGGCACAGTGGTGATCGTCGGGTTCCTCACCCTCGCCACCGGCGGCGTGATCGCGGTCCAGGGCTTCTCCTCGCTCACCGACGTCGGGGTCGAAGCGCTCACCGGCTTCTTCGCGGCGTTCATCAACGTCCGCATCGCCGCACCCGTGATCGCTGGCATCGGGTTGGCCGCCACCATCGGTGCCGGCGCGACGGCCCAGCTCGGGGCGATGCGGGTGTCCGAGGAGATCGACGCGCTGGAGGTCATGGCGATCGACTCGATCACCTACCTGGTCTCCACCCGGATCGTCGCCGGGATGATCGCCGTGGTGCCGTTGTACTCGCTCGCCGTCATCGCCTCGTTCCTGGCGAGCCGGTTCGCGACCGTGCAGATCTATGGTCAGTCCGGCGGCGTCTATGACCACTACTTCTCGACGTTCCTCATCCCCACGGACATCCTGTGGTCCTTCGTTCAGGCCATCGCGATGGCCATCGCGATCATGCTCATCCACACCTACTACGGCTACAACGCCGCCGGCGGTCCCGCCGGCGTCGGCTCGGCCGTGGGCAACGCCGTCCGCACCTCGCTCATCGCGGTGGTGACCGTAACCCTTCTCTTCTCCCTCGCGATCTACGGCGGAGACGGCAACTTCAACCTGTCAGGATAGGAGGCGGACGTGGCGAGAACTGTGAGTCAGAGCGATACGGTGCCCAAGCGCATCGCGGCGACGGTGCTGGCGCTCTTCATCGTCGTGGTGATCGCGCTCTCCCTCCTGATGTTCGCGAGGGTCTTCGACAGCCGGGTGCCGTTGACCGTCCGCAGTGATCGCGCCGGTCTGGTCATGGAGGCCGACGCCAAGGTGCGCGCCCGCGGTGTGGAGATCGGCAACGTCAAGGACATCCGCCAAGAGTTCGGCGGGGCGACGATCGAGATCGAGGTCGATCCCGCGGCGCTGGAGGCCATCCCCGCCAACTCCCCGGTGACGATCGGATCCAACACAGTGTTCGGTGCGAAGTCCGTCGACTTCGAGTCCCCGATGCGGCCGGACCCGACGCCGCTGGCCGCGGGCACCGTCGTCGAGGCGTCCAATGTCACCGCCGAGGTCAACACACTGTTCCAGGACCTGACCGACCTGCTCATCGCGATCGAGCCGGAGAAGCTCAACGCCACCCTCGGCGCGGTCTCCGGGGCGGTCGACGGGCGCGGTGAACAGGTGGGGCGCACGATCACCGACTTGGGCGACTACCTGCAAGAGATCAACCCGCAGATCGACACCCTCCAGAGGGACCTGGCCAAGGGGTCGCGGGTGGCCAACCTCTACGCCGACGTCACCCCCGACATCATGCGCCTGCTCGACTCCGGCACCGATGTCGGCGCCAACGTCGTCAACAACCAGGCGCGGTTCGAACAATTGCTGGTCTCTGCGATCGGCACGGGCGAGACCGGCAAGCGCCTGCTGTCCGAGAACGGCAACGAATTCGTCAAGACGCTCTCGGACCTGCGTGCCTCGACCAGCCTGCTGGCGGAGTACCACCCCATGCTCACCTGTCTGATCGTGGGCCTGAACCAGGGCGTCGAGGGCGCCAACTCAGCCTTCGGCGGCGAGGACCAGCCCGGCCTGGTATTCAAGTCGGGGTGGCAGCAGGGGGCGCGAGCGTACGAGTACCCCAAGGACCTGCCGAAGGTCAACGCCAGCACCGGACCCAACTGTTACGGCCTCCCGTTCCCGGACCCGGAGGTCCACGCCCCGTTCGTCGTCACCGACACCGGCTCGAACCCCGTGGAGGGCATGCCCGACGTGTTCACCACTCGCCCCGCCCCGCTGTTCGGCCCGTTGCGGCCCACCGAGCCTGGTCGTCCCGCGCCCCCGACGCTGCTGCAGGTCATGCTCGGCATGGACGGGGAGGCCCCGTGACCGCCGGGCGCTCGGCAGCGCGAAACGCCCGTCTCACCCTGATCAAGCTGGCGATCTTCACCACGGTGATGGTGCTGGTCCTGGCCGGTCTGGTCATGGTCTTCAGCGAGTACCGCTCCGGCGCGTCCGAGAAGTACAATGCCGAGTTCACCGACGTCTCGGGGCTGGAGTCTGGGGATAAGGTGCGCATCGCGGGAGTGGAGGTGGGCCGCGTCGACCGGATCGCACTGGCGGACGGGAACACAGCCGCGGTCCGGTTCTCCGTGGCCGGGAACCAGGTCGTGCACGCTAGCACCGAGGCGATGGTGCGGTACGAGAACCTGACCGGGGACCGCTATCTGGAACTCAACCGGGGGGAGGGGGATCAGTCTCCGCTCGAGGCGGGCGGGACGCTGCCGATCTCGCAGACCTCCCCGGCTCTGGACCTCGACGCGTTGCTCGGCGGGTTCCGTCCGTTGTTCAGGGCACTCGACCCCGGCCAGGTGAACCAGCTGTCGGAATCGATCGTCAAGGTATTCCAGGGCGAGGCCGGAACCGTGCAGGACCTGCTCGCCTCGACGTCGTCCCTCACTCAGACACTGGCTGATCGGGACCGGCTCATCGGAGACATCATCACCAATCTCAACGGGGTGCTCACCACGGTGGCGGACAACCAGTCCAACGTCGATTCGATCGTCGACGACCTCCAGCAGCTCGTCTCCGGGCTGGCCACCAACTCGGAGCCGCTCGCCGAGTCGGTGTCCAGGCTCAACGACTCGAGCGCCAACATGACCACACTCCTGTCCGACGTCCGCCCGGCCCTGCGCGAGGACGTCGCCCAGATCGACCGGGTGGCGACACTCATCAACGAGGACGAGCCGTTCGTCGAGAACGTGATCAACCGGCTCCCGTCCGACTTCGAGAAGATGGGGCGCTTGGGCGTGTACGGCAGCTTCTTCCAGTTCTATCTCTGTGGTGTGATCGTGCAGGTCACCAACCCCGTGACCGGCAGGGGCGTGTACCTGCCCCAGTACGAGCAGACGACGGGACGGTGTGCGTTCCCCGATGAGTGACACAATAGACGGGACCCCGCCGAAGGCGCCCCGAGGACAGCTCCGGTTCCGCGACCGCGACCCCAAGACGATCGGTGTCTGGGGAGCCGTGGGGGCCGTGGCGTTGATGGCGATCTCGCTGAACTACGACCGGATCCCCTTCGTCAACGGGCTGCGGAACGCCACGGCGTACGTGGCCGACGCAGCCGGGCTCAACACCGGTGACGAGGTGCAGGTGGCCGGGATGAGGGTCGGTTCGGTGCGGAAGATCGAGCTCGACGGGGACAGGGTCAGGGTCCGCTTCGACATCGACACCGACGTCGCGCTCGGCGCGGACACCTCCGCCCAGATCAAGACCGACTCGATCCTCGGCCGGCGTGCGCTCGGGGTCTTCTCTGACGGCCAGGGCGAGCTCCCCGCCAACATCATCCCGCTCGAGCGGACCTCGGTCCCGTACTCGCTCACCGCCGCGCTTGGCGACCTCAGCAACACCGTCGAGGCAATGAACACGGACAAGGTCGACGAGGCGCTGACCGTGCTCGCCGAGACCATGGAGGGGTCCTCGCCTGAGATCAGGGGAGCGCTGGACGGGATCACCAGGCTCTCGCGCTCTCTCAACGAGCGTGACGAGGGCGTACGGCAGCTCCTCGACAAGGCCGCGGGGACCACCGACATTCTCGGGCAGCGAAGTGACCAGATCAACCAGCTCATGGTGGACGGCAACGTGCTGTTCACCCAGCTCGACCTCCGGCGAAGGGCCCTCAGCGAGTTGATTGTCAACATCGACGAACTCGCCCGGCAGCTCTCGGGGGTGGTCCAGGACAACGAGGCACAGCTCGGACCCGCCCTGGACAAGTTGGAGCAGGTGTCGGATCTGTTGATCCGCAACAAAGAGGACATCGATCTGGGGCTGCGCCGGATCGTGCCGTTCTCCACGGCGCTGAGCGAGGCCGTGGCGTCCGGACCGTGGTTCAACGCCTACATATCCAACTTGTCGATCGGTCATTACCAGCAGACCATCCTGCGCGACCTCATGCCTCTCATCGACGACCGCGTCCAGCCCGAGCCCGGACTGGTGCGCGAGCCGACGCTGCCGGCCGTACCGGGTCTGACCCTGATGGACGAGCACCCCGGCTGGGGCGAGAAGAGGTTGCCCCGATGAGTCGACTGTTCTCGTCCACACTGTCCAAGGTCGTGGCCCTCGTCGTCGTCGTCCTCCTCGTGATTGCCACGGTGTGGTTCTTCTCCACCCGGACCAAGACGATCATCGCCTTTTTCGAATCCACCCGTGGCGTCTACGAGGACGACACCGTCCGGGTGCTCGGGGTGCGTGTCGGACGGATCTCCGAGATCACCTCCGAGGACGGCAGGTCCAAGGTCACGATGAAGGTCGACCGGGACGTCCCGGTCCCCGCCGACGCCACCGCGTTGCTCGTGGCACAGTCCCTCGTGGCCGAGCGGTTCATCCAGATCACCCCCGCCTTCACGGGCGGCGAGGAGATGCCGGACGGCGGCACGATCCCCGTCGAGCGCACCGCGATCCCGGTGGAATGGGACGGGGTCAAGGAGCAGCTCATGAAGCTGTCCACCGCCCTCAGTCCCGTTGGTGACGAGGAGACGGGCCCGCTCGGCGAGTTCGTCGACTCGGCCGACGCGATGCTCGACGGCAACGGTGCGGAGGTCCGCGACGCCCTCAACGAGGTCTCGCAGACCATGGCGCTGCTCTCGGACGGGCGAGAGAACCTCTTCACCACCCTCAAGAACCTGCAACTGTTCGTCACCGCGCTCTCACAGAGCGAGGAGCAGATCGTGTCCTTCG
This sequence comes from Dietzia sp. 111N12-1, assembly GCF_001658045.1. NCBI lineage: Bacteria > Bacillati > Actinomycetota > Actinomycetes > Mycobacteriales > Dietziaceae > Dietzia > Dietzia sp. 111N12-1. The sequence continues at coordinate 220,447 of NZ_LSSV01000001.1, forward strand.
GGGGGAGGCTGGCCAGCGTGTCGCAGGTGCTCGGAGACCAGACGGGCAACATCGATGCGGCGCTGAGCGATCTCGACCTGGCGGTGACCGACATCAACCGGTTCCTTGACAACAACGGGGAACGCGTGACCACTGCTGTCGACAAGCTCGGCCAGGCGACCGAGGTGGTGCGCGACCGGCGGGCCGAGCTGGAGGGAGTGCTCCACGTGGGCCCCACCGCCATGGCCAACTTCTACAACATCTACCGGCCGTACCAGGGCGTCCTCACCGGGGTGTTGACCATGAACCAGATGGCCAACCCGACCAACTTCATCTGCGGTGCGATCGCGGGCCTGGCCAACAACACCGCCGAATCCGACGCACAGCTGTGCGCCCAGTACATGGGCCCGCTGTTCAACTCGCTCGCCTCCAACTACCCATACGGCGCGGTCACCCCGCCGATCACGCCCACCGCGGAGCCCCAACAGATCTGGGACTCGCAGAAGCCAGGGACGCAGACCCCACCGGGTGTGCAGCCGGTCTCCGACCGGCCCGACCCGCTGATCAACGTGGTCAACAAGGGCGACAACCTCACCGACACCTTGCTCGTGACGGGAGATGCGTAGATGTTCCGCAACCGACCCAGTGGCCGAATTCTGACGGCAGGTGCACTCGGCGCCGTCGTGCTGCTCTCCGGTGCCGGATGCACCTGGGAGGGTCTCAACTCCCTGCCGCTACCCGGTGCGCAGGGCAGGGGCGAGGGTGCGTACGAGATCACCCTTGAGATGCCCAACGTCACCACCATCACCCGCAACTCCCCGGTCCGAGTGAACGACGTCAACGTCGGATCGATCACGGACATGCAGGTGGAGGACTACACGGCGATCGTCACGGTCTCGCTCAACGAGGATGTCCGGCTCCCGGCCAACGCGCATGCGAAGATCGGGCAGACCAGCCTCCTGGGGTCGCAACATCTCGAGATCTTCCCGCCCCCGGACGGCGAACCCGAGGGCTCGCTCTCCGACGGGGACGTCATCCCGTTGGCCCGCGCCGGTGTGTACCCGACCACCGAGCAGACGCTGTCGGCGCTGTCGGTGGTCCTCACCAACGGCGGACTGGCCCAGTTCGAGACCATCTCCCGCGAGCTCAACACCGCGTTGGACGGTCGCCAGTTCGAGGCCAAGGAGGTCATCTCCCAGCTGGAGACCACCGTCAGTGGTCTCGACCAGCAGCGGGCCGACATCATCGCGGCCATGGACGGTCTGGACCGGCTCTCGCGGCAGATCAACGAGCAGAACGACACCCTGGCCAAGGCGCTGGGTCAGATGCCCGAGGCCGTCGCGCTGATCAACGACCAGAAGCAGGAGCTGACCACAGCAATGGTCTCGCTCGGGGATTTCGGCAACAAGGCCAACCAGGTGATCGACGCCGGTGGTGGACAGAACCTGGTGGACAACCTCCGCGACATCACGCCGGTCCTCGACTCGCTAGCCAACGCCGGGCGCGACCTGACCCGGGCGCTGAGCGTGCTCATCACGTTCCCGTTCCCGCAGGCGGGCATCGACAACTTCCTCCGCGGCGACTACGCCAACCTGTACATCCACGCCGACACGACGATGCCGCGTCTGTCGGAGACCTTCCTCCTGGGCACCGAGTTCGGCAACCGTATGGCCGGCCTCGAGGGCTATGTGGGCCTCGCGCCCAATCCGCTGGCCGGCGCGAACCCGTTCTCCCTTGAGATCCCGCGGCTGGAGCACTCGGGCGAGGAGCCGTTCGCCGAACTGCCGCCTGAGCCGGAATCCGGTGCCCCGACCGAGGAGGCCCCCCGATGACCCGGTTCGTGCGAATCCAGCTGACCATCTTCGCCGTGGTGACGGTTCTCTCCCTCTCGGTGATGTCGGTCTCGTACCTCAAGCTGCCGACTGCGTTCGGCTGGCAGCGCACCGATGTCGCACTGCAGATGCCGGACACCGGTGGGCTCTACAAGAACGCCAACGTCTCCTACCTGGGCAATGTGATCGGGAGGGTCGACGCGGTCACCCTCAAGCCCGGTCACGTCGTGGCCGAACTGCACTTCGACACGCGGGCGGAGGTCCCCGAGAACGTGCGTGCGCAGATCCGGAGTGTCTCCGCGGTCGGAGAGCAGTTCGTCGAGTTAGTGCCTGAGGGCGAGCCCGTCGGCGAGATGGCCGACGGCACCGTGCTCGGCGAGGACCGGGTCGACATGCCCCAGGGGATCGGCCCCGTCCTGGACCAGGCCACGGTGCTCATGGCGTCGATCGACGACGGCAAGATGCGCCGCGTCATCTCTGAGTCGTTCGACGCGTTCAACGGTTCCGAGCGGGAGCTCCAGCAGTTCCTGGACTCCGCGCAGCTCCTCCTTGAGGAGGCCCAGCGCAACACCGGGGCCACCCGCCAGCTGATCGCCGACGCCGAGCCGGTCCTGGACTCGCAGCTGCGCTCATCGGACTCGATCCGTGCCTGGACCCGGAACCTCGCAGACCTGACCGATCAGCTCCGGGTCAACGAGCCCCAGCTGACCTCGATCATCCAGCGCGGCCCGGACTCGCTGGCCCGGGCGACCAGGGTCCTCAACGATCTGCAGCCGACCATGCCGGTGCTGGTCGCCAACCTGGTGAGCGTCGGCGAGGTTGGCGTGGTCTACAACCGCTCCATCGAGCAGTTGCTCGTGATCTACCCGGCCCTGGTGTCCTCGCTCATCACCGCGATCAACGGCGCCAAGGACACCGGTGAGATCAAGGTGGATTTCAACCTCCAGATCAACGAGACCCCGCCGTGCACCACCGGCTTCTTGCCGGCGGACCAGCGGCGGTCGCCCGCCGACCTGTCCGTGCCCCCGCTGATGAACGGCATCTACTGCAAGGTCCCCAAGGACTCCCAGACGACCGTCCGTGGAGCCCGCAACCTGCCGTGCATGGAGTATCCCGGTCGGCGGGCGGCGTCGCCCGCCGAGTGCGCGGCGAACGACTACCAGCCCGAGGGGATCAACCCCCCGGACACGAGCGAGGTCGGTCCGCCCGGGAACAACCCGAACGGGTGGAACGTTGTGCCGTCGTCCGACACCGGTGAACAGGAGATCCGCACGTCGGCCGCGATGTACGACCCGTCGACGGGCGAATACCTGGGCGCCGACGGCAAGACGTATCGTCAGCTCAATCTCGGTGATGCCGGACGACTCTCGGCGGACGCCGACCTGGCCGACATCCTCACGAACGGAGTGACCTAGTGCCACAGCCGGACGACAACCCCGCCGACCGTGGGCGCCCCTGGCTCACCGTGACCGCGGTGGTCGCGGCGGTCTGCCTCGTGGCCGCCGTCGTCGCGACGTCGCTGTGGCTGGGTGAGCGGAACTCGGCGGCCTCCGTGCGCGCCGACCGGGCCTCCGCGACCGAACTGGACGCCTCGTACCGTGACTTCGCGACGACTGTGATGACCAAGCTCATGACCATCAGGCAGGAGACGCTGTCGGAGGACGTCGACGAGATCGTCGGCCTGATCGACGGCGATTTCTCGGAGCAGTTCGCGCCTCGCCGCGATTCGTACGAGGACGTCGTCAAGACCACCAATGTCGTCGCCGACGGTGTGGTGTCCGCCGCCGCCGTCGAGCACTCCTACCCCGACCGGGCCGAGGTGATCATGGCGATCGACCAGACCATCGGCAACCCGAAGTCCGATGAGGACCAGGACCGCCAGTACCGTGTGCGCGTGACCGTGAACCGACACGACGACGGCGAGATGAAGGTCACGGGGGTGAACTTCATCCCATGACCACTCCCGACTCCGACATCCGCGCCACCCGTCGCGCCCAGCGCGAGGCCGAACGCGCGGCCCGCGCCCAGCGCAAGGCCGACGCCGCCCGCGAGCGTGCCCTCGAGGCCGCACGGGCCGGTGGGCTGTTCGAGGGCATGGAGGCCATGCCCCGCACCGAGACCGCCGACCCACGATCGGACGAGGACACCGCCGGCGGCGCGACCGCCCGGCCGGCCACCTCGACCCCCTCGCCGTCGCCGGCGTCCCGGGAACCGATCGACCCGGCCCGTCGGCGCACCCTGATCACCGCCCTGGCGCTGGTGTCGGCGGTCCTCGTCGTCGTCACCGGCCTGGCCACGTGGCAGTACGTCGAGGCCCGCGAGGCGACGGCGATCGAGGAACAGATCGCGGCCGCGCCCCGGGCGGCCACCGACGCGGCTCGCGAGATCACCACCCAGATGTTCACCTACGACCACCGGACGGTGGACGCGGACCTCGGAGCGGTACGGGAGCGGCTCGCCGACCCGGCACTGTCGGAGTTCGTCGAACAGTCCATGCCGACCGTCTCCTCCGCCGCCAAGCAGCAGGAGGCCACCGTCTACGCGACCGTCGCCGCCGCCGCGCCGCAGGAGGTGACGGACGCCGAGCGCGTCACCGTGCTGGTCATGCTCAACCGGATGGTCTCCACCAAGGACGCGCCCGAGGCGGCCAGTTCGGCCTCACGGCTGAGCGTGGACATGGTCCGCCAGGATGGGACGTGGAAGCTCGCCGAGCTCAACGCGCTCTGACCCGGACGCGCTCTGACCCGGAAGCGCTCTGACCGCCGGCCGACGCCCGGGTATGGGGCGCCGCCCGGGGCGGACGGGGTCCTAGTCGTCCGAGGTGGCGTCGAGGGTGTTGAAGAACCGGCGGGCCCACGCGTGGACGTCATTGCTCAACACCTGACGACGCAGTGACCGCATGCGTCGGCGACGGTCCTCGGGGGCGTCCTCGACCGCGGCCATGATGGCGTCCTTGACGCCGTCGAGATCGTGCGGGTTACACAGGTACGACTGGCGGAGCTCTGCGGCGGCACCGGCGAACTCGCTGAGCACCAGGGCGCCGTTCCCGTCGGTGCAGGAAGCCACGTACTCCTTGGCCACCAGGTTCATGCCGTCCCGCACGGGCGTGACCAGCATGACGTCTGCGGCCGCGTAGAACGCCGCCAGCTCCGTCTTGGGGACCGGCCGGTGGATGTACGTCACCACGGGGTGCCCGATCTCGCCGAACGTGCCGTTGATACGGCCCACCGACTCCTCGATCCGCGACCGCATGATCTGGTACTGCTCGACCCGTTCGCGGCTCGGGGTGGCGAGCTGGAGCAGCGTGACGTCCGCCGGCTCGAGGCGGCCCTCCTCGAACAGCTCCTCGAGCGCGCGCAACCGGACGTCGATGCCCTTGGTGTAGTCCAGACGGTCGACGCCCAGCATGAGGATCCCGGGGGAGCCCAGCTCGACGCGGAGTCGGGCGGCGCGGGCCCGGGTGTCGCGTTGGCGCGCGATGGCGTCCACGGCGGCGGAGTCGATGGAGATGGGGAACGCGCCGACGCGGACCATACGGTCGCCCACGCGGATCTCGGAGGCACGCCCCCGCGTCGACCGCAGGCGCACGGACGGATAGCCGCGCAGGCGGTTGGCGAGGATCCGGAAATTGTCGGCCCCGCCCGGGAGGTGGAAGCCCACCAGGTCGGCGCCGAGCATGCCCTCGACCAGCTCGGTGCGCCACGGTAACTGCATGAACAGTTCGATGGGCGGGAACGGGATGTGGAGGAAGAACCCGATCGTCAGGTCGGGGCGCAGTTCTCGCAGGAGGCGGGGCACCAGCAGCAGCTGGTAGTCCTGCACCCAGACCGTGGCGCCCTCGGCGGCGGCGTCCGCGGTCGCCTCCGCGAAGCGGGTGTTGATCTCGCGGTAGGCGTTCCACCACTCGCGGTGGTACTCGGGGGCCACCACGACGTCGTGGAACAACGGCCACAGCGTGGCGTTGGAGAAACCCTCGTAGTAGAGCTCGACGTCGCGGGCGGACAGCCGCACCGAATGGAGCCGGATGCCGTCCGCGTCGAACGGATCGGGGGAGGCGTCGGGCACGCCCGGCCACCCCACCCAGGCGCCGTCGTTTGCCTTGAGGATGGATTCCAGCGCCGTCACGAGGCCGCCGGGGCTGGCCTTCCAGTGTTCGGTGCCGTCGCGGTCGACGACGAGGTCCACGGGGAGACGATTGGCGACGACGACGAAGTCGGCCCCCGCCCCGGTGGTCGCCTGCCCGGTACCGCTCGCCATCCCCTGCCCCTCGCCTCGGATTCCGTGGTCTGCCTACTCGGCGTCCGCCGTCACCTGCGGCTCCGGACCGATCCCCAGCATGTCGAGCAGCATCCGGCACTCGTCGGCGTCGGCCGAGTACGAGGCCACGACCTTGCGGGCCATGTCGGCGGTCTCGTCCGCGACCGGCTCCAGGTCGTCGAGCTCGGGTTCTTTGCTGGCGGCGGCGGATGCCATCGGTGTCCTCCTGTGATCGGTGGGGGGCGCGCGCCCTGTTCGGGCGACATCGTCCGCTGCCGATCCTACGTCACCCGTCCGCGGCCGCCGACCGGCGCAGATTGCGGGTCACCCACTCACCGAACACGATCCCGGCGGCCAGTGCCACCGCGATCGCCAACGCCTGGAACATCAGGCCCAGACCGATACCCGTCTGGTCGCTCGTCAGCGCCGACAGGCCGCGGTACACCGACAGGCCCGGCAGGAACGGTGTGATGCCGGCGATGGTGACCACCAGCGGCGGGACGGTGGCGATACGGGCGAGGATGCCGCCGATCAGGCCCATCGTGCAGGCTGCGAGGGCGGACCCCACCACCACTCCCAGCCCGGTGGCCATGACCGCCTGGAAGATGAGCATCCCGATCGCGCCGACGGCCGCGGCGAGCCAGGTCGCCCGCACCGTCGCATAGCTCGCCACGGCGAACCCGGCGGCGCCCACGCCCGCGGCGAACACCGCGATGTGGACCGCCGCGTTGCCGGCGATGGCCGGGTCGATCGGGGGTGGGGACATCCCGAGGCGTTCGAACGCGGCGAGTGCGATCGTGATCCCGCCCAGGACGCCGCCGGTCATGACCATCGTCTCGACGCCTCGCCCGGCGGAGGTCACGGGGAACCCGGTGATGGCGTCCTCGATGGCACCGACGAGGGTGAGTCCGGCGAGCAACACGATGATGCCGGCCGCGACCAGCTGGGACGGTTGGACCTCGATGAAGTTGTTGCTCACGGCCACGTACGCGGCGAGGGCCCACGCGGCCGCGATGAACCCACCCACGACCTGCTGGAAGAAGCTCGGGAGTCGGTGGCTGTCCAGGTAGCGGTTGGCGTACATCAGGGCGAACGTCGAGACCATGGAGATGAGGCCGGCCAGCGGGCTACCCCCGAGCTGGATGACGACCGCGCACCCCAGCATCGCCCACCCCAGGACCGCGACGCGGAAGGAGTGCGGGTGCGGGGAGGCCACGATCCTCTCGACCTCGGCGGCGGCCTGGTCGACGGTGAGCTGGCGGCGCACGATGAGGTCGATGAGGCGGGAGACGCGGGTCACCCGTGTCATGTCGACGGTGCGGTAGTTGACCACCCGGATGACCGAGATCGGCGGTCGTCCGCGACGTCGGTTGACCCCGATGGTCAGCGACGTGAAGGTGACCTCCACGGTCGCGCCCGGCAGGCCGAACGCCGCCGCCACGGACTCGGCCTGGGCGACGGTGTCCGCCGCACCCTCACCGGAGGATAGGAGGATCCCGCCGATCTCGAGGGCGAGGTTGAGCACGTCGGTGACGGCGCCGTCGTCGTCGAGGTCGACCGGCGCCATGGGGGACAGCGGGGGTTCGACCGCCAGGTCCATGGCGGACTTGCGCAGTCCCATCCACGCCAGGGGTCGGGTGAGCGGTGCCGGTGCGTCGCGGGTCTCCACGGTGCACACCGTAGTCAAGAGCCCCGACGGTGGCCGGGTTAGGATGTCCGGCGGGACGCGACGGTGTCGCTGCCCGTGCTGGAGTGGCGCAATTGGTAGCGCACCCGACTTGTAATCGGGCGGTTGCGAGTTCAAGTCTCGTCTCCAGCTCTCGCGTGGCGTCGGCGGTCGAGCCGGAAGCTGAGGACAGGCCAAGGATGAGGCCGTCCCAGTTGTCGCGAGGTGCCGAGCCGCGCGGGGAACCGCAGTTCAGTAATCATTGTTAGCTTCCGTCTACTGGTGAGTAGAATGTTCTCGACACGCCCGTCGCCAGAAAGACGCAGCCGAGATGACGCTGAGATGAGACAGTCCGCACGAGAGATCGCCACGGCCTGGATGGCCGCCCTCGCGTCCGGTGACGCCGAGAGGACCGTGGCCCTGTCCTCCCCGTCGATCGTCTATACGACGGGCCAGGTCAGGCGCTATGTCGGGCACGACGGTGTCCGCGACATCGTGTCCGACCTCTCCCGGCTGGCCGGCTTCCTCACCATCGCGGTGGAGGGGGAGATCCTGGAATCCGAGGGGGTCGTCGCGCTGCGCCGGATCGAGCGGTACACGTTGCCCAGTGGCGGGATCGAGATCCGGGGCTGTTCCTTCGTGGAAGTCGAGGACGGGGTGGTCACGCGATGGGCGGATTACAAGAGCATGGAAACGATCGATGACGTCATCGGATGACGGGCCGGGGAGCGGCATGGGTGGACGACGGCCGCGCGACGGGGGCCCCGGCGACGTGGCGAGGGCGTTGGTCGAGGCGGCGCTCTCGGGCGACTTCGAGGCCGCCAGGTCGTACTGCGCTCCGGATATCACCCTGACGCTGGAGGGCATCCAAACCGTCAGTGGCCACGAGGGACTCCGGCAGCTCCTGGAGTTCAACGCCGAGATCGCGACCGACGTCGTCATCGAGATCCACCATGTGCTCGGCTCCGACGATACCGCGGCGCTCAACCGCACCACCCACCTCACGGTGGGGGGGAAGCGGCTACGGGTCGAGGTCGGGTCGTTCTTCACCCTCCGCGACGGGCTCGTCGCGGACTGGACCGACTACCAGGACATGCAGAACGTCTGGCGGGCTCTCGGCCACTGAACCGGAGGGGCGGGAGGACGAGTCGGGGTCCGGGTCAGGCCTCCGGGACGAACTCCCCGTAGCCCAGTTCGCGCAGCGACCGCCGGATGGTCTCCGCCGCCGCGTCGGATTCCTCGGCGGGCGCGTCGGGGTCCGCCAGTGACAGGTCGAACCCGGACATGTCGTCGGCGGGGAAGATGTGGATGTGGGTGTGTGGCACCTCGAAGCCGGCGATGAGATACCCGGCGCGCGCCGCGCCGAGGCCTCCCACGACCGCCTTGCCGACGGCCTGTGCGACCTCGTTGAGCCGGGTCAGCAGCGCGGGCTCCAGATCCGTCCACCGATCGACCTCCGCGCGCGGGACGACCAGGGTGTGTCCGGGCGCGACCGGCGCGATGGTGAGGAAGGCGACCACCTCGGGGTCCTTCCAGACGAACCGGCCGGGCAGTTCACCGGCGATGATCTTGCTGAAAACGGTCGACATGGACCCCAGCCTACGTATCGGGGGCGATGACCTCAGGTGGCAGACTGGCGAAAAGTGGTCTAATGGATGTATCCGCCACCCGCCGGGTGGCCCCCGTTCTCTCTACATACGCGAAGGAGCATCGACATGGTCGAGGCAGGTATTGCGACGGCAGAGGGTGCGGTGAAGAAGAAGGCCTACCACCACGGCGATCTGCGCAACGCCATCATCCAGGAGGCCACCGCGCGCGCGAGGGTCTCAGGGGAGAAGGCGATCATCCTCCGGGAGATCGCCCCGCACATCGGGGTGTCCGCCACCGCGGCGTACCGCCATTTCGCCAATCGGCAGCAGCTCGTCGAGGAGGTCGCGGCCCGCGGGTTCGTCGAGTTGGTCGGGCGCGTGGCGGCCTCGGCCGTCGGCGGTGCGGAGTCCGATCCGGTCCTCGCCGCCTACCTCCAGTTGCGCGAGGCGGCCCTCGCCGTGGTGGAGTTCGCGATCGACGAGCCGGCGTGGGCCCGGACGATGATGGAGAACCTGGGCCCGTCGGAGACCGTCGCCGCGCACGCCGATGCCATCAACGTGGAGTTGCAGGCGATCGTCGAGCGCGGGATCGAGGCGGGGGCGTTCCGGCCCGGCGTCGTCATGAACGACGAGCTGCCGCTGTGGGCGGCGATCGACGGACTCAGCGCCCAGGCGATGTTCGGGATCCGCCCGATGCGGACCCCGGACGCCGCACGGTCGACCGCACGGACCATTGATCTGTGTATGACGGACCTGCTCACCGACGAGGGTCTGCGGTCCCGCGACGCGGCGTTCCCCGCCGCCGACATCACCGCCGACGCAGGGGTCTAGAGCCCGTTCGTTCCGGGCCGGGCCAACCCGGCGCGGCGGCCGGGCTACTGTGGTCGTCGTGCGCATTCTCGTGATCGGTTCCGGTGCCCGTGAGCACGCCCTCCTCGTCGCCCTCGCCGCGGATCCCGCGGTGACGGAGTTGCACGCCGCGCCGGGCAACCCCGGCATGGTGCAGGCGCAGTGCCACGAACTCGCGGTGACCGATCCGGCAGCCGTGACGGCCCTGGCCCGCAAGCTCGACGCCGGACTGGTCGTCATCGGTCCCGAGGTGCCCCTGGTCGCGGGCGTCGCCGACGCCCTGCGCGAGGCCGGGATCCCGGTGTTCGGCCCGTCCGCCGAGGCCGCCCGCATCGAGGGATCCAAGGCGTTCGCCAAGGACGTCATGGCGGCTGCGGGTGTGAAGACCGCGCGCGCCGAGATCGTGGACTCGCCCGCCGACCTCGACGACGCACTCGACCGCTTCGGTCCGACCTGGGTGGTCAAGGACGACGGGTTGGCCGCCGGCAAGGGGGTCGTCGTGACACCCGATCGCAACGCGGCCCGTGCGCATGCTCTCGCCTGTCTCGACGACGGGCACCCGGTGCTGTTGGAGTCGTTCCTCGACGGTCCGGAGGTCTCCCTGTTCTGCCTGGTCGACGGCGAGACCGTCGTGCCGTTGCTGCCCGCCCAGGACCACAAGCGGGTCGGCGAGGGCGATCGCGGTCCCAACACCGGCGGGATGGGCGCCTACACGCCGCTGCCGTGGTTGCCGCAGGGGATGGTCGACCGGATCGTCACCGAGGTGTGCGAGCCGGTGGCCCGCGAGATGGTCGCCCGTGGCTGCGGCTTCTCCGGCCTGCTGTACGCGGGGCTGGCGATCACCTCGTCCGGGCCCGAGGTCGTGGAGTTCAACTGCCGCTTCGGCGACCCGGAGACACAGGCCGTACTGGCGCTGCTCGAGTCGCCGCTGGGCGAGGCACTGCATGCCGTGGCGACCGGCCGACTCGCCGAACTGCCGCCGCTGGTGTGGCGGGACGGCGCCGCCGTGACCGTGGTCCTGGCCGCCGAGCACTACCCGGCGACGCCGCGGCGCGGTGACCTCATCGAAGGCGCCGAACAACCGGGCGTGCTCCACGCCGGCACGGCCCGCGACGCGGAGGGCCGACTCGTCTCCGCCGGGGGCCGGGTCCTGTCGGTCGTGGGCACGGGGGCGGACCTGACAGCCGCCCGGGCCGAGGCCTACCGGGTCCTCGACGGCATCGAGCTCGGCGGCGGGCACTTCCGCCGGGACATCGGCCAGGCCGCAGAGGAGGGGCGCATCAGCCTCCCCGGCTGACGCGCCCCACGCGATCAGCGCGAGTAGAGCTCCATCCGGGGCACCTGCGCGACCAGCCACGGGCTGAAGGCGAACGGGGTGGCGTCGACCGAGGTGCGGACATCCGTCGGACGGGCCCAGTGGTGCGCGCACACCTCGTCGGCCCGCGGGTTCACCTCGGCGCGGATGCGGGCGGTGAACACCGGGCAGATCTCGTTCTCGACGATCCCCGAGTCGTCGACGGCCCGGTAGCGGAAGTCCGGTACCGCGGGTTCGATCGAGTCCACCCGGGTTCCGAGCTCCTGCTCGGCCCGCCGGACTATCGCCTCGACCGGATCCTCGCCCGGACCGGGGTGGCCGCAGAACGAGTTCGTCCAGATGCCGGGCCAGGTCCGCTTGTCCAGAGCTCGCCGCGTGAGGAGCACGCGCCCCTCGTCGTCGACGACATGGCACGAGAACGCCAGGTGCAGCGGCGTATCCGTGGTGTGGACCGTGGCCTTGTCGGCGGTACCGATCGGGTTGGCGTCGTCGTCGAGGAGGACAACGAGCTCGGTGGGCACGGACGGCGACCCGGTGGCGCGGGACCCGGCGGTGGCGGGGGACTCGGAAGGGGAGGACATGCCGCCCAGCCTAGGCAATTCCGGCGGGCCCGGCCGCCGCACGCAGCGGGAGAGCCGCCGCTCCGGGCACCGCCGGCAGTCGGTCAGCCCGCGAGGCTGCGGGCGATCACCAGCCGCTGGATCTGGTTGGTGCCCTCGAAGATCTGGGTGATCTTGGCCTCGCGCATGTACCGCTCGACAGGGAACTCGCGGGTGTAGCCCACACCGCCCAGGACCTGCACCGCGTCGGTCGTCACCTTCATGGCGGCGTCGGTGGCGGTGAGCTTGGCGATCGAGGCCTCACGCGAGTACGGGCGGCCGGCATCCTTGCGGCGGGCGGCGTCGAGGTAGGAGGCGCGGGCCGAGGCCACCGCGGCGGCCATGTCGGCGAGGAGGAAGCCCAGCCCCTGGTGGCCGATGATCGTCTTGCCGAACGCTTCACGCTCGCGGGCGTAGGCGACCGCGTCGTCCAGCGCGCGCTGGGCGATGCCGGTGGCCACCGCGGCGATCCCGAGGCGGCCCGAGTCCAGGGCCGAGAACGCGATGCGCAGACCGTCGCCCTCCGCACCGAGCAGGCGGCCCGCGTCGACCCGGGCGCCCTCGTACGAGGCGGTGGTGGTGGGGACGCCGTTGAGGCCCATCTTGTCCTCGGGCTTGCCGAAGTGCAGGCCCTCGGTCTCGCGCGGGATGAGCAGGCACGAGATCCCGCGGGAGCCCTCTCCGGTGCGGACGAAGGTGTTGTAGACGTCCGCGATCCCGCCGTGGGTGATCCACGACTTGGTGCCGTTGACGACGAACACGGAGCCCGGGCCGTCGCCCTCCCGCTCCGCGCGGCACCGCAGGGCGGCGGCGTCCGACCCGGCCTGCGGCTCGGACAGCGAGTAGGCGCCGATCTGCTCGCCGGCGAGCATTCCCGGCAGCCACTCGGCCTTCTGCGCGTCGGTCCCGACGGTGGCGAGCGGGAAGCAGGACAGGCCGTGCACGCTGGTCGCCACGGCGACGGCCGCCCAGCGGGCGCCGAGCTCCTCCAGGACCTGCAGGTACACCTCGTAGGGCTGGTCGCCGCCGCCGAACTCCTCCGGGTAGGGCAGGCCCAGCAGCCCGACCTCGCCGAGCTGGACGAACAGGCCCTCGGGGTAGGTGTGGTTCCGCTCGTGCTCGGCGGCGATCGGCTCGAGGAGTTTGTCCGCGACGGAACGCGTCATCTCGAGCAGTTCGTACGCCTCGTCGCTGGGGAGCAGGCGGTCCACGGCCATGGGGTCCTCCGGGTGCGGGTGGGGGACCGTGCGGTCCCCGGGGTCGGTCGACTCCCATTAGAGTGCACCGCCACCACGCGGGCCGCCCAGCCCCGATAGTGGGGGTGCCCGTTGGTGGGTGCTGCTGGTGCGTCGTGGGTCACGTGCGACACAATCTGGCGGTATGACCGAGACCACCGCGTCCACGCCCCTGTCGCCGGAGCAGTTGCTGGCGATCTACGACGTCCCCGGTGCGAGCGCCGCGGAGTTCCTGTGCGACCGCCACGCCCCCGAGGCGGTCGCCTTCACCGTCATCGACGCCGACCTGTCCGGGCGGGACATCACCTACGGTGAGCTGCGGACCGAGAGCGAGAAGGTCGCCGCGGCGCTGGCCGAGCTCGGCGTGGGCGAGGGCGACCGGGTGGCCACGCTGATGTCCAAGTCCGCGGACCTGGTGTTCACCCTCATGGGGATCTGGCGACTCGGTGCCGTCCACATGCCGCTGTTCACCGCCTTCGCGTGGCCGGCCATCGAGATGCGTCTCACCGGTGGCGACGCCAAGGTGGTCGTCTCCGACGCGGACCAGCGCGGGAAGCTCGAGAGCGTCGCGGTCCCGGTGGTCGTCGCCGGCCTGGCGGACTGCCCCGAGGCCCGCGACGGCGACCTCGACCTGGCCACGATCACCGCCGCCCAGCAGCCCGGCCTCGCCGCGGCGGTCACCGGCCCGGACGCCGGCCTGGTCATGCTGTTCACCTCCGGCACCACCGGCACCCCGAAGGGCGTCGTCGTGCCGGTGCGCGCCCTGGCCGCGTTCCACCAGTACATCGAGACGGGCCTGGACGTGCGGGCCGACGACGTGTTCTGGAACGGTGCCGACCCGGGCTGGGCGTACGGCCTCTACTACGGCATCCTCGGCCCGCTGGCGGTCGGCCGTCGGAGCCTGCTGCTGCACGCCCGCTACAGCCCGGAGCTGGCGTTCGCGGTCCTTCAGTACTTCCACGTCACCAACTTCGCGGCCGCGCCGACCGTGTACCGCACCATGCGGGCCAAGCGGGACATCGCACCGGCCGACGTCAGACTCCGACGGGCCTCCGCCGCCGGTGAGCCGCTCACCCCCGAGGTGATCGAGTGGTCGACCGAGCAGTTCGGCGTCGAGGTGCGCGACCAGTACGGGCAGACCGAGCACGGGATGTTCATCATCAACCCGTGGCACGACTCGCTGCGGGAGGACGTGCGCCCGGGCTCCATGGGCGTGCCGCTGCCGGGCTGGTCGTGCACCGTGCTCGCCGCGGACTCCGACGAGCCCGCCCCCGTGGGCGAGCTGGGCCGCGTGGCGATCGATGTCCCCGCCAGCCCCCTCATGTGGTTCACCGGGTACCACCAGGCCCCGGAGAAGACCGCCGAGCGCTTCAGCGCGGACGGGCGCTGGTACTACACCGGCGACGCCGCCAAGCTCGACGCGGACGGCCACTTCTACTTCTCGAGCCGCGACGACGACGTGATCATCATGTCCGGGTACCGCATCGGCCCGTTCGACGTGGAGTCCGTCCTGGCCAAGCACCCGGACGTGCTCGAGTCGGCGGTCATCGGCGTCCCCGACGACCTGGCCGGGGAGGTCCTCGAGGCGTACGTGGTCCTGCGCGACGGCGTGGAGGGTGGCCCGGAGGCCGAGGCCGAGCTGCAGAAGTGGGTCAAGACGGAGTTCGCGGCCCACGCCTTCCCGCGCAAGATCCACTTCGTCCGCGAGCTGCCCAAGACCCCGTCGGGCAAGATCCAGCGGTTCCTGCTGCGCAAGGAGCGCGCCGGACAGGCCTGAGCGCGCCGGGCAGGCCTGAGGCGGCCCGCGCCGCGCGTCGCCACCACCGGCACCGCATCCGCCCCGACCGAACGCGGTGAACGCGGTTCACACACCCCGTGACGGGTCTACCCTCAGCACATGAAACCGGCGGCGGCTGCCCGTGCTCTCGTGTCCGCGGCGCTCGTCGTCGTCGTCCCTCTCGCCTCGGCGACCACCGCGGCGACGGCGGCGGCCAACCCGGTGATCTCCTCGGTCGCCCCCGACCCCTCCGTGCAGCGGGGCGCCGACGGGGCGTTCCACGTCCACGCGACCTCGGACGACTGGGGCGACGGCGCCGGGTCCCGCCTCATCCCGCACTTCCGGTCCTTCGACCTGGTGGAGTGGGAGTACGTGGGCGACGCGTTCGCCGCCCGGCCCGCGTGGGCCCCGCCCGGTTCGTTCCTGTGGGCGCCCGACGTCCACCTCACCGCGACGGGCGCCGTCATGTACTACACGACCGGGGGCGCCGCGCCCTGTATCGGCCGGGCCACCGCGCCGAGCGTCGACGGCCCGTGGACGCACGATCCGGCGCCGATCGTCTGCCACGGCGCCCCGGAGCCGTATCAGGACCTGGACCCCATGGACCCCGAGGTGGTGGTCACCGACGCCGGCCCGGTCATGCTCATGGGGAACTTCGAGGGCATCCACGCGGTGCCGATGAACGCCACCGGCACGGCGCTGGACGGCGACCCCGTGCTCGTCGCCGGCACCGGCGTGGAGGCCCCGGCCGTGGTCACCCGTGAGGGGCGCACGCACCTGTTCACCAGCGCCGGGCTGTGCTGCGACGGGGAGGCCTCGCAGTACCGCGTGCTGGGCGGCCGCGCCGACGGACTTTTCGGGCCGTACGGGGACAGGACCGGGCGCCCGTTGGTGCAGGCGCCGGGCGAGCCCCTTCCCGGTGACGTCATCCTGCGCGGCGACGACGACTGGGTGGGCCCGGGGCACGTGGACGTGGCCACCGACGACGCCGGCGGGGACTGGATGCTCTACCACGCCGCGCCCCGCGGCAACGCGGTGCTGCCCAGCGGCGTGCAGCGGCGCTACCTCATGCTCGACCGTCTGGACTGGGTGGGCGGCTGGCCGGTCGTCGGGGACGGCACGCCGTCGGAGGCGCGGCCCGCCGATCCGGTGGTCGCGCTCCCCGTCCGCCTCACCGCGGTGGGGGAGGCGTCGCTGCGACCGGGCGACGACGGCACCGCCGCCGACGACGACGACGAGGTGATCGACCTCTCGGTACGGGTCGCCTCCACCGGCACCGCCTATTCCGGCGAGGTCCGGGCCACCATCACCGGCCCGGACAAGCGACGGCTCGCACTGCCGATCGTGACCGGCACCGGGGAGCTGCCGGCCGTCCCGGTGAGCGTGGGCGCCGGGGCGTCGGTGGACCGCCCGCTGACGCTCCGGCCGGCCGCGCCGCTCGCCCCGGGCCGCCACGAACTGGTGATCTCGATCAGTGCCGCGGATGGCGGCGCGGCGCAGGAACTGGCGGTGTTCGGCCTCGAGGTCGCCCCGGACGGAACCTTGTCACTCGGATCGGGCGCACTCGGATCCGCCCCGATCGGATCGTCCGGCTCCTGATCGGATGTGAGGCCGCCGTCCCGGGGTTACCGTGATCGCCAGAGCACCCCGCTGGGAGGCGTCGGGGTGACCGGCGGAGGGAGCGGGCCATGACCGGCGGGGGCACGGACGCGGGCGGCACAGTCGACCGCAGGATCGTGATGGCACCACACCTGAGGGGGCTGGAGCCGGACCCCGACCGCGGGATGGAGATCGACCAGAAGTCACCCGGCGAGCTCGACCCCGCGGTGCCGCGGGGCGAGTTCGTCCGCAGCGTGATCGGCACCGTCGCCGGGCTGGCGGCGGCCGTGCTCGTGTACCTGGTCATGCCGGGCGATCTCGAACACAACGCGCGCCTCACCGCGGCGGTCGCCGTGCTCCTGGGCATCTGGTGGATGACCGAGTGCATCCCCATCCCGGCCACCGCGTTGGTGCCGCTCATCGTCTTCCCCGTCCTGGGTGAGGACGTCTCGGTCAACGACGTGGGCGCCGAGTACGGCAACAACATCATCTTCCTGTTCATGGGCGGCTTCCTCATCGCGATCGCCATGCAGCGCTGGAACCTGCACCGGCGGATCGCCCTGCTCACCGTGCGCGCGATGGGTACCCGGTCGACCCGGGTGGTCGCCGGGTTCATGATCGCCACCGCCTTCCTGAGCATGTGGGTGTCCAACACGGCCACGGCGGTGATGATGCTCCCGATCGGGGTGTCGGTGCTGATGCTCGCCTCCGAGCTCGGTGGGAAGGGCGGTGCCGGTGGGAAGGACCGTGCCGGTGGGAACGGCGGCGCCGGTGGGAACGACGACGAGGACGCGATCCCCCGGATGGACTCCTCGTCCGATCCGCGTTCCGAACAGGTGAAGCAGGCCGTGATCCGGTCGAACTTCGGCACCGCGCTGATGCTGGGCATCGCCTACGCGGCGTCGGTCGGGTCGCTGGCGACCATCATCGGCACCCCGCCCAACACCCTTCTCGCCGGCTACCTGGAGGGCGAGCACGACATCGTCCTGGGCTTCGGACGCTGGATGCTGGTCGGACTCCCGCTGGCGGTGGTCATGCTCGTGATCACGTGGTTCCTCCTCACCAAGGTGCTGTTCCGTCCCGAGATCGAGCGGATCCCCGGCGGTCGGGCACTGTTCGACGACGAACTGCGCAGGCTCGGCCCGACCTCGTCGGGCGAACGGCGCGTCCTGGCGGTGTTCGTCGCGGCGGCCGTGGCCTGGGTGGCCGTGCCGCTGGTGTGGGAGGACCCGCCGATCTCGGACGCCGGGATCGCGCTCACTGCCGGACTGCTGTTGTTCCTGCTGCCGGCCGGCACCGAGCGCGGGGTGCGGCTGCTCACCTGGGACGCCGCGCTGGGCCTGCCGTGGGGCGTGCTGCTGCTCTTCGGCGGCGGACTGGCACTGTCCGCGCAGTTCTCCGGTTCCGGGCTCACCGGGTGGATCGGCGAGCAGGCGTCGGCGCTCGACGCGCTGCCGACCGTCGCGCTGGTGCTCGTCGCGGCCGCCGGGGTCCTGTTCCTCACCGAGCTGACGAGCAACACCGCCACCGCCGCCACGTTCCTGCCGGTGGCCGGTGGCGTCGCCCTCGGTCTGGACCTGGACCCGATGTTCCTGGCCGTCCCGGTCGCGCTCGCCGCCACCTGCGCCTTCATGCTCCCGGTGGCGACCCCGCCCAACGCGATCGCCTACGGCTCGGGATACGTGACCATCGGGCAGATGATCCGCGGCGGGATCTGGCTCAACCTGATCGGGCTGATCGCCATCACCGCGGTCACCATGACGCTGTTGGTGTGGGTGTTCGGGCTGACCGGCTGATCGTCTGACCGGCCCGCTAGCGTCGGGGGCATGCCCGTCGCACGCGAACCCTCCCGCCGCTCGGCCGTCGAGCCCTTCCACGTCATGAGCGTCCTCGCCGCCGCCGCCCGCCGGCAGGAGACCCACGGCGACGTCATCTCGCTGTGCGCGGGGCAGCCCTCGACCCCGGCCCCCGGCCCGGTGCTCGCCGCCGCCCGCCACGCCCTGGACACCGAGATCCTCGGATACACCGAGGCGCTGGGTATCCGGCCGCTCCGCGAGGCGATCGCGGGGTACCACCGGCGGCGGGACGGGGTGGACGTGACGGCCGACGACGTCGTCGTCACCACCGGGTCCTCCGGCGGCTTCACCGTGCTGTTCCTCGCCGCGTTCGACCCCGGCGACACCGTCGTGATGGCACGCCCCGGCTACCCCGCCTACCGCAACACCCTCCAGGCCCTGGGCTGCCGGGTCCACGAGATCGCCTGCGGCCACGAGACCCGGTACCAACCCACGGTCGCGCAGCTCGAGGCGGTGACGGCGGAACTGGGGCACGCGCCCGCCGGCCTCATCGTGGCGAGCCCGGCGAACCCCACCGGCACGATCATCGACGCAGGCGAACTCGAGGCCCTCGCGCGCTGGTGCGAGGCCCACGGCACGCTGCTCATCAGCGATGAGATCTACCACGGCGTCACCTACGGCCGCCGGTGTGCGAGCGCGTGGCAGACCAGCCGCGAGGCCGTGGTGATGGGCTCGGTGTCCAAATACTTCTCCATGACCGGCTGGCGGATCGGCTGGATGCTGTTGCCGGAGTACCTGCGTGATCCCGTGGACCGCCTGATCGGCAACCTCACCATCTGTCCGCCCGCCGACGCCCAGTTCGCCGCCGTCGCCGCGTTCACCGAGGCCGCCGCCGCGGAGCTGGACGGCCACGTCGATCGGTACGCCCGCAACCGCGACCTGGTCCTGCGCCGACTGGGCGAGCTGGGCGTGGGGGAGATCGCGCCACCCGACGGCGCCTTCTACGCGTACTTCGACGTCTCACGCTGGACCGACGACTCGGTGGCATGGTGCGCGGAGGTGCTGGAACGCACCGGGGTCGCGTTGACGCCGGGCGTCGACTTCGACACCGTCGACGGTGGCCACACCGTCCGGCTGAGCTTCGCCGGCGGCACCGAGGAGATCGCCGAGGCCATGGACCGGCTGGAGGCAGTGCTCACCCCGTAGGTACCGGCCCCGTGGGCGGCTGTGATGTACGGCCCCCGCCGGCGGCCGGGGAACGCTACCGTCGGCGCATGGGTTCCGCCGAGATCATCACCGCCCTCGTCTACTTCACCCGGCCGTGGCTGCTGGCGCAGGCTCCGCTCACGGTGGAGCAGGTCTACCTCAACGCCCGGGAGATCCTGGCCGGGTCCACCGGCGGCTCGATGATCTCCTGACCGGGCTGCGATACTGGGGGGCGTGACCGCCCAGAGCAGCAAGTCCCGCATCTCCAACGTCCTCGCCTCGCGCTACGCGAGCGCCGACCTGGCCACGCTGTGGTCCGCCGAGCACAAGATCGTGCTCGAGCGGCAGCTGTGGATCGCGGTGCTGCGCGCACAACGCGACCTGGGCATCGACGTCCCCGACGGGGTGATCGAGGCCTACGAGGCGGTGATCGACCGCGTCGACCTCGGCTCGATCGCCGAGCGCGAGCGCGTCACCCGGCACGACGTCAAGGCCCGGATCGAGGAGTTCAACGACCTCGCCGGCCACGAGCACATCCACAAGGGCATGACGAGCCGAGACCTCACCGAGAACGTCGAGCAGCTCCAGGTGGTGCGGTCACTCGAGCTCGTCCGCGACCGGGGCGTCGCCGCGGTCCGGCGTCTGGCCGAGCACGCCGTCGCCCACCGCGACACCGTGATGGCCGGGCGCAGCCACAACGTCGCCGCGCAGGCCACCACGCTGGGCAAGCGTTTCGCCTCCGCGGCCGACGAACTGCTGGTGGCGTTGGAGCGCGTGGAGTCGTTGCTCGAGCGGTACCCCCTGCGCGGCATCAAGGGCCCGATGGGCACGGCGCAGGACATGCTCGACCTCCTCGGTGGTGACGCCGCCAAGATGACCGAGCTCGAGGGGCGGATCGCCGAGCATCTCGGTTTCGCCCGCACCTTCGACTCGGTGGGCCAGGTCTACCCGCGGTCGCTGGACCACGAGGTCGTCTCGGCGCTCGTGCAGCTCGGCGCCGGCCCGTCCTCGTTGGCCCAGACCATCCGGCTCATGGCCGGGCACGAGCTGGTCACCGAGGGCTTCCAGCCCGGCCAGGTCGGCTCGTCCGCGATGCCGCACAAGATGAACACCCGCTCCTGCGAGCGCGTGAACGGTCTGCAGGTCGTTCTCCGCGGTTACGGCTCCATGGCCGCCGAACTCGCGGGCGCGCAGTGGAACGAGGGCGACGTCTTCTGCTCCGTGGTGCGTCGTGTCGCGCTGCCGGATGCGTTCTTCGCCCTGGACGGAATGTTCGAGACGTTCCTCACCGTGCTCGACGAGTTCGGCGCCTACCCGGCCGTGATCAACAAGGAGCTCCAGCGCTACCTGCCGTTCCTCGCCACCACCAAGGTCCTCATGG
Source organism: Dietzia sp. 111N12-1 (assembly GCF_001658045.1). Lineage (NCBI taxonomy): Bacteria > Bacillati > Actinomycetota > Actinomycetes > Mycobacteriales > Dietziaceae > Dietzia > Dietzia sp. 111N12-1. The sequence goes on from NZ_LSSV01000001.1 coordinate 241,527, forward strand.
CCGCGGTGCGCGCCGGGGTCGGCCGCGAGGTCGCGCACGAGGCGATCAAGGAGAACGCGGTGGCGGTGGCGCTGGCCATGCGCGAGGAGGGCCGCGAACCCGACCTCATCGACCGGCTCGCCGCCGACGACCGACTGCCGTTGGATCGCGCCGCGCTCGAGGAGGCGCTCGCGGATCGTGCCGCGTTCGTCGGCGCTGCCGGCGACCAGGTCGACGCGGTCGCCGCCCGCGTCGAGGCGCTCGTGGCCCGCCACCCGGAGGCGGCCGGCTACGCACCGGGTTCGATCCTCTGACACCCGGTCCGTAACCCGCCGGGCCCCCCGCCCGATAAGTCCTGTACACCGACGGCGGCGGGGCCCTCCCGTCGCCGAGTGACAAGGAAGGACCACCTCATGGTCACCAGGCCCGACGGCTCCATCGGGGGCGCACTGTACGACGTGTTCGGAATGATCCAGGCCGGGCTCGCCACGGCCAGTTCGGCCGTCGGGATCGACCCGGGGGCGTTCATGCAGCAGTTCTACGTTCCGATCGCGTTCTCTCTGATGCCGCTCGGTGCCGGCAGCCTCATCCTGGACCAGCTCGGGATCTGAGGCGGCCGGTCAATCGACGTCGCCGGTGGGGCTACCGGCGCTACTCTCGTGCTCATGCGCCAGACCCCCGTTCCCGTCCCCGGCACCTCCGGCCTGCAGGTGACCCTGCACCACGCTGACCAGCCCCGGGCGTTGCTGCTGCTCGTGCACGGCTTCGCCGAGCACTCCGGCCGGTACGGGCGGACCATCCGGTTTCTCACGGACCGGGGGATCAGCGTGGCCTCCTACGATCTGCGTGGCCACGGCACAGCTCCCGGGCCCCGCGCCAAGGTGTCGATGGAGACGCACATCCGCGACAACCTCGCGGTGCGTGACGCGGTGGTGGAGTGGAGCCGGTCCGCCGAGGGCGGCGGGGCCGAGTCCCTGCCCCGGTTGCTGATGGGGCATTCGATGGGCGGGTTGATCGCGGGGGAGTCCGCGCTCCGGCGGCCGTGGGACCTCAAGGGCCTCATCCTCTCCTCGCCCGGGCTCGTCGTGGGCGAGGGGACACCGGCACCGCTGCGCGTGGCGGCGCCCGTGATCGCTCGTCTCCTGCCGTTCCTGCCGGTGGAGAAGCTCGACCCGCACGACATCTCCCGAGTGCCCGAGTACGTCGAGGACTACACCTCGGATCCGCTGGTCCACCACAAGGGCGTGCCCGCGGTGACGGCGGGGACGATGCTCGCCGGCGGCCTCAAGTTCATCGAGCGGTCGCCGGCACTGCGGTTGCCGACGCTGATCCTCAACGGCTCGGCCGACACCATCACCTACCCGTCGGGCGCGCGGCGCTTCGCGCAGATCGCCGGTTCGGACCACGACCCGCGCCCGGAGATCACCTACCGGGAGTTCGAGGGCGGCCTCCACGAGCTGTTCAACGACCTGTGCGCCGAGGACGCGTACGCGGCGTTGGGGGAGTGGCTCGAGGCCCGACTGGGCTGAGTCCGACCAACCACGGGTGGGGGCCGACGGCCCCGACTCGGGACGTGGGCCTCCGGCTACGCTGGCCGTCATGCGACCCGATCTCTCCTCCTACCGCCATCTCGTCTCCGGAAAGGTCCGCGAGCTGTACGAGATCGACGGTGAGACGCTCCTCCTGGTGGCCACCGACCGAATCTCCGCCTACGACCACGTTCTCGGCACGCCCATCCCGGACAAGGGCCGCGTGCTCACCGCGATGAGCGCCTACTTCTTCGACGCCCTCGACGTGCCCAACCACCTGGCCGGGACGCTGGACGACGAGCGCATCCCGCTCGAGGTGCTCGGCCGCGCGATGGTGGTCCGTCGACTCGACATGGTCCCGGCCGAGTGTGTGGCCCGCGGTTACCTGACCGGGTCGGGGATGACCGAGTACCGGGAGTCGGGGACCGTGTGTGGCATCGAGCTGCCCGGGGGCCTGGTCGAGGCCAGCCGACTGCCCGAGCCGATCTTCACCCCGGCCACCAAGGCGGCGGTGGGGGATCACGACGAGAACATCTCGTTCGATCAGCTCACCGGGATCGTCGGGGCCGAGCTGGCCGAGCAGCTGCGTACGGCGACGCTGGACGTCTACGCGCGGGCCGCGGAGATGGCGGCCGAGCGCGGAGTGCTGCTGGCCGACACCAAGTTCGAGTTCGGCCTGGTCGACGGGGAGCTGATCCTGGCCGACGAGGTGCTCACCCCGGACTCATCGCGCTACTGGCCCGCTGACGAGTATTCGCCGGGCCGTGTGCAACCGAGCTTCGACAAGCAGTACGTGCGGAACTGGTTGACGGGCCCGGAGGCGGGCTGGAACTCCGATGCCGACACCCCGCCACCGGCTCTGCCGCAGGAGGTCGTGGACGCGACCCGGGCGCGCTACATCGAGGCCTACGAGCGCATCTCGGGCCGCTCGTTCGCCGACTGGATCGGGGGCGACGCAGCGTGAGCTCCACCGAGACGACCGACACCGACACCGACACCGCAGCCACCGACACCGCCGCCGCCGCGACCGCCACCACAGCCACCACCACGGGGCAGACGCCCACGCCGCCGCAGGCCGAGCGCCGGCCCCACCGTCGCGAGCACCACGGCCGCGTCTTCGTCGACGACTACGAGTGGTTGCGCGACAAGGACGCTCCGGCGACCCGCGCCTACCTCGAGGCGGAGAACGCCTACACCGATGCGATGACCGCCGACCTCAAGCCCCTGGAGGACGAGGTCTACGAGGAGATCCGCTCCCGCGTCAAGGAGACCGACATGTCGGTTCCGGTGCGCGCCAGCGGCTGGTGGTACTTCTCGCGCACCGAGGAGGGCCGCTCGTACGCCAGGCACTGTCGGGTCCCGGTCCCGCAGCAGTTCGTCGACGACCCGTCGGACCCTGCGGGCTGGGTTCCGCCCGAGGTCTCCCCGGACGTGGAGTTGCCGGGTGAGCAGTTGCTCCTCGACGGAAACGCCGAGGCGGAGGGTCACGACTACTTCGCGCTGGGCGCGTTCTCGGTCAGCCACGACGGCCGCGCACTGGCGTGGGCCACGGATACGGAGGGCGACGAGCGGTACACGCTGCGCTTCCGCTCGCTCGACCCGGACTACACGGCCCCGGACGAGGAGATCTCCGGGATCGCCGCCGGCGTGACCTGGTCCCGCGATGGCCGGTACGTCTTCTACGTCACCGTCGATGACGCCTGGCGACCGGACACGGTGTGGCGTCACCGGCTGGGCACGACGAGGGACGACGACGACAAGGTCTTCCACGAGCCCGACGAGTCCTACTGGATCGGGGTCGGCGAGACACGCAGCGAGAAGTTCCTGCAGATAGCGGCGGGGTCCAAGATCACCACCGAGGTGTGGTGCCTGGACTCGAACGATCCCGCTGGCGAGTTCTGGTGCGTCCGGCCGCGGCAGGAGGGCGTCGAGTACGACGTCGAGCACGCGGTCGTCGGTGGCGAGGACCGGTTCATCATCACCCACAACGACGGCGCCCCGAACTACGAGGTGGTCGAGGCGCCTGTCGGTCCGATCGAGGGCGAGCTGCGGGATCTGCGCACGCTGGTGGCCCACCGTGACGACGTCCGGGTGGAGGGCGTGGACGCCTTCGCGCGCGTGCTGGTGCTGGGGTACCGCGAAGCGGCGCTGCCGCGGTTCGCGCTGATGCCGCTCGAGCAGGGGTCCACGGCGGGAGTCGAGGCGTACGGGCGGTTCGAGCCCGTCGAGTTCGACGAGGAGCTGTACACCTCCGGTCCGGGGTCCAACCCGGAGTGGGACTCGCCGGTCCTGCGGTTCGGCTTCGGTTCGTTCGTCACGCCGGGCCGGGTCTACTCGCTCGACCTCGCCTCGGGGGAGCGGACGCTGCTGCGTGAGCAGGAGGTGCTCGGCGGGTACGACCCGAGCGGCTACGTCCAGCGACGCGACTGGGCGACGGCAGCGGACGGCACCCGGGTGCCGATCTCGCTGGTGATGTCCACCGGCACCGCCGCCCGCGTCGATGCCGGCGAGCAGGTGCCGACGCTGCTGTACGGCTACGGCTCGTACGAGACCAGCATCGATCCCGCGTTCTCGGTGGCGAGGCTCTCGCTGCTCGACCGGGGGATGGCCTTCGCCGTGGCGCACGTGCGGGGCGGCGGTGAGATGGGCCGGCTCTGGTACGAGAACGGCAAGACGCACACGAAGCGCAACACCTTCACCGACTTCGTCGACTGTGCGCGACACCTGGTCGACTCCGGGCTCACCGCCCCGGACCGGTTGGTCGCCGAGGGCGGAAGCGCGGGCGGTCTGCTGATGGGGGCGGTCGCGAATCTGGCCCCCGAGTTGTTCGCGGGCATCCAGGCCGTGGTGCCGTTCGTCGACCCGCTCACCTCGATCCTCATGCCGGAGCTGCCGCTGACGGTGATCGAGTGGGACGAGTGGGGCGATCCGCTGCACTCCGAGGAGGTCTACGACTACATGGCCTCGTACGCCCCGTACGAGAACATCGAGGCCAAGGACTATCCGGCCATCCTCGCGGTGACCTCGCTCAACGACACCCGGGTGCTGTACGTGGAGCCCGCCAAGTGGGTGGCCAGGCTGCGGGCGGTGTCCCCGTCGGCCAACTCGGCGGATCGGCCGGTGCTGCTGCGCTGTGAGATGAGCGCGGGTCACGGGGGAGTGTCCGGGCGCTACGAGCGGTGGCGTCAGACCGCGTTCGAGTACGCGTGGACCCTCCGCACGGCGGGCGCAGGCTAGACCCGCCCGGCCCGCCCGGCCCGCCCGCTAGACCCGCCCGGCGCCCACCCGGAGTCGCGCCCACTCCGAGTCGCGCCCACCCCGCCCAGCGCCCACCCCACCCCGAGGATCCGCTACTCCAATTCGGGATCTGCTAGTCCCATCGGGATAGCGGATCCGGAATCGGAGTAGCGGATCTCCTGGGGATCAGGCGGTGTGGTCGGCGGCGGCGGGCCCGAAGTCGTCCGCGCTCTCGGGGGGCATGGTGCGGGTCATCGCGGCTGCGGGAATGACCGCCCCGGCCAGGAACGTGAGGATGCCGAGGCCTCCCATCACATAGGCGAGCCGGTGTCCGTCGCCGATCTCGAAGCTCGAACCGAAGATCAGCACCATCGAGATCACGAACAGTCCGCCAGTGACCAGCGAGAGCGACTGAGAGCGGGCCTGAAGGAGCGTCGCCAGCTCGAACTCGTCCAGGTATCGGGCGGGGGCGGTGTCCTTGGAGTCGATGGTGATGCGCAGCATCGTCCAGACCACGCAGATCACCACGGTCATGGGGAGCCAGGCCAGGATGATCGGGAACCAGAAGTAACCCGCCACCGCGATCGCGGCCATGATCGCCAGGCTCGCCCAGTTCAGGCGGACGAGCAGTCGGCGACGTGCCGGGGTGCGCCACGACGGGAGTCTGCCCTCCGTCCGGGTCTGCATCTTCTCGAATCGCTGCTCGGATCGGGTGAGGGTGTCGACGCGGTTGGAGGTCATGATCGGTCTTCTCGGGTGGGGCGGTAGATCTCGGCGGACATCGGTTGGAACTCCTCGCGGGAGAACACGGCCTCGACCGGCAGGTCGAAGACCGCGCAGATCCGGAAGGCCAGATCCAGGCTCGGGTAGTGGTCGCCTCTCTCGAGCGCCCCGACGGTCTGGGGGTTGACCTCGATCTGCTCGGCGAGCGCCGCACGGCTCAGGCGGCGCTCGGCCCGCAGCACGGCGATCCGGTTGTGGATGGGGAGCTTTTCTCCCCGTCGGACTGGACTCATGCATCTAAGTGTTGGGAAAACCCAACGATTTGTCAATGGTCCGTTGTGGGTAGGCTGGATCACATGAGTAGCGGAAGCATCCACGACATCTCGTTCACCACCATCGACGGCGAGCAGGCCAGCATGGGCGACTACGCGGGCCACGCGGTCCTCGTGGTCAACGTCGCCAGCGAGTGCGGGCTCACCCCGCAGTACGAGGGGCTGCAGGAGCTGGCGGACGACTACCGCGACCGCGGCCTCTTCGTGATCGGGTTCCCCTGCAACCAGTTCATGGGCCAGGAGCCGGGTGACGAGGACACCATCAAGGAGTTCACCTCCGGCAAGTACGGGATCACCTTCCCGCTCGCGGCCAAGGTCGACGTCAACGGGCCCGACCGACACCCGCTCTACGTCGAGCTCACCAAGGTGGCCGACTCCGACGGTGAGGCGGGGGACGTGCAGTGGAACTTCGAGAAGTTCCTGCTCTCGCCCGAGGGAGAGGTCGTCGGACGGTTCCGTCCCAAGGTCGAGCCCGGAGCCCCCGAACTGGTGGACGCGCTCGAGGAGACTCTTCCGATCTGACCGCGCCGGCGGGGATATCGGTCTCGGCACTGTGTCGCGCCGGCACTGTGTCGGGCTCGGCAATCTGGAGTACACCTCGCCGTCGTCACCGCGTCATCACTCCCTGACACGATCCCCCCATGACCCCGCACCTCATCGTCTCGGTCTCGGGACTCCGCGACACCACCCTCGACCACGCCGTCGACCTGGTCGGCGACCTCGAACGTCGATCCGTGCCGGTCTCGCTGCTCGTCGCCCCGCGGCGGGGGCGCGAGTACCGACTCGCCGACGACGACGGCACCCAGGAGTGGCTGCGGCATCGCCGGCGGCGGGGCGACGCCATCGTGCTGGGCGGTTACGACGACGCGGCGACCAGGCCCCGCAGGCCCGAGTTCGCCTCGATCGGACCCGCCGAGGCCGCCGTGCGTCTCACCGCCGCCGACCGGCTCATGGCGGAGATGGGCCTGCGGACCCGCGTGTTCGCCCCGCCGCGCTGGAACGCCTCCCCGGGATGCCTCAGGGCACTCCCCGGGGCGGGCTTCCACGTCTGTGCCGCGCTGACAGGGATCCACGACCTCCCGCGCGGCACCATCGAGCGGGGTCGGGCGCTCTCGATCGGCGAGGGGTTCGTCGCCGACGCCTGGTGGTGCCGGGCCCTCGTCGCCGCGGCCGGGCGCACCGCCGAGGCCGGCGGGACGGTCCGGCTCAACGTCGCGGCCGGGCAACTCTCGCGCCGGGCACCCCGGTCGGCGCTGCTCGACGCGGTCGATGCGGTCGTCGGAGAGTACGGTGCGCGGCCCGCCCGCTACGAGTGGTCTCCGGTCGCCCTCGTGGGTGCCGCGTGAGCTTTCGGTCCGGCGACCAGCGGCGGGTAGGATCGACCAGTGAGTCCCGGCCGGTCCGGGATCGTCCCGCGTAGCCGTCCGATCGAGGAGTTCCCACCGTGGCCCGAGTCGTCGTCGAAGTCATGCCCAAGGCCGAGATCCTCGATCCGCAGGGTCAGGCCATCCACCGAGCCCTCGGCCGTCTGGGCCACGGCGGAGTCACCGACGTCCGGCAGGGCAAGCGGTTCGAACTCGAGGTCGCCGACGGCGTGACGGAGGCCGAGCTCGAGGAGATCGCGTCGTCCCTCCTGGCAAACACCGTGATCGAGGACTGGAAGGTCGTCCGCGTGGACACCGCGGAGGCGGCCTCGTGACCGCACGGATCGGCGTCATCACCTTCCCCGGCACGCTCGACGACATCGACGCGTCCCGTGCCGTCACCCGGGCCGGGGCCGAGGCCGTCTCCCTGTGGCACGACGACGCCGACCTCAAGGGCGTCGACGCCGTGGTGGTCCCCGGCGGCTTCTCCTACGGCGACTACCTGCGGTGCGGTGCCATCGCCTCGATGGCCCCCGTCATGGGTGAGGTCATCTCGGCCGCTAAGGGCGGCATGCCCGTGCTGGGGATCTGCAACGGTTTCCAGATCCTGTGCGAGGCCGGGCTCCTGCCCGGCGCCATGGGACGCAACCGAGACATGCACTTCATCTGCCGCGACGAGTGGCTGCGGGTGGAGAACAACGGCACGGCCTGGACCTCCCGGTTCGAGCAGAATGCCGAGATCCTCATCCCGCTCAAGTCCGGCGAGGGCCGCTACATGGCCACGCCCGAGACCATCGAGCAGCTCGAGGCCGAGGGGCGCGTGGTCTTCCGCTACGCCGGTGACGCCCCCAACGGCTCCACCAACAACATCGCCGGCATCAGCTCCGCCGACGGTCGCGTGGTGGGTCTCATGCCGCACCCCGAGCACGCGATCGACCCGCTGACCGGGCCGTCCGACGACGGGCTGGGCCTGTTCCTATCCGCGCTGGACGCGGTCGTGAAGGTCTAATCGACACACCTCGAGGCCCCGCAGAGCGGCCATAGAAAGGGCCCGCCGGGAGTGATCCCGGCGGGCCCTTCTTGTTTCCGTGAACGTCAGAGCGGGAGGTTCACGCCACCGTCGCCGAAGAGGCTTCCGGTGCTGCCGAGATCGAAGCCGAGATCGCCGATGAAGTTCAGAAGCAGGGTCGGGCCGATTACCAGTGCGGCCGACAGGGTGTCGATGACGGACGAGCCGACGGGGTCGGCGCTTCCCGTGAGGTCGGCACTCAGGGGGCCGGTGATTTCAGCGATGGAACCGGTGAGGTCCACGGGGTCTCCTTGGGGTCAGGGCCCGGCCTCACGAGGCTGAGCCGCAGTGTCGCGACCCGGGTGGTCGCGCACCGGCTCATTTTGCACAGGTACTTAGGAATTCACTTACTTTCACAGGAGATGTGTCGCACGTCACTTGGTGTTGTTGGTGATGACGAAGAGGCGCGCCGCCCGGCGATCGGGCGGCGCGTCGCTGCCGCTCAGGGGAGTCGGTGGGGCGGCCGTTCCGGCCGACGGCGCTATGGCCCCCAGGTGCTGCCGATGTCGGCGCCCGCCATGGCGGCCAGGCTCCCGAAGAGTGAGGGGAGCGAGACGAGGGTGCCGAGGATCGTGTCGATCGCCGACGACCCGGTGGGGCCTCCGGCGAGGCTTCCTCCCAGCGTCGTACTGAGAGGCGCTGTGGCGTCATAGATGGAACCGGTGAGGTCCATGGGGTGTCTCCTTGGTTGGTGGGTGGCGGATTCGGTCAGGCGCCGGTGGTGCTGCCCAGGTCGGCGCCGATTCCGGCGAGGACGCCGAGCAGATACCCGGGCGCGGCTGTCAGGGCAAAGGCGACGGTATCGATGAAGGACGAGCCCGTGAGGCCGAGGACGCTGCCCGTGACCTGCGTGCTCAGGGGACTGGTGGCGTCGAAGATCGAGCCGGTGAGGTCCATGTGGGACTCCTTGGTTGAGTGGTTCGTGCTGCTCCCCGTCTGGAGTGCGGCCGCGGCGGCCGAGGGGCCGTCGCTCGCCCGGCGAAACCGGGTCGGTGAAAAGTATCTCACCGCGTGGCGCGAGGCGCGCCAAGAGCAACCAAGCTGTGATATAAGCCAGGCGAACATCAGGTGCCCCCTGAACGTGAGGGTGCGAACGACAACTTCATGGGCAGCGCGTTGATGTGCGGTGGTGGCGAGGCAGGCCGCCTCAGCGCAGACCCGGCCGCGGCGCCGCGCGCGAGAACCGGCGGGCCCGCTGTCCTCGGATCGGCCACGGTGTTGACGGGCGGTCCAGTTCGCCGCTGCCAGGTCATGCTCCGCGATCCGCGGTCGCAACGGTTCCGATGTCGTCGCGCCGTCGTCGACCGCCACGGATGCGGTAGAACCGTGGGATGAGCGATACCAACAGCCAGCCCGTCTCCGCGCCCGACAAGGCCGACCGGCCGTTCGACATCGTGCTCTACGGTGCCACCGGGTTCACCGGGGGACTGGTGGCCGAGTACCTGTTGCGGCACATGCCCGAGGGTGGTTCCTGGGCGGTCGCGGGCCGGAACCGGACCAAGCTGGACGCGATCGTCGCCCGACTGGCCACCGAGATGCCCGACGTCCCCGCGCCCGGGGTCGTCGTCGCGGACACCGACGACGCGCGATCGCTGGCGGAGATGGCACGGTCCGCTCGCGTCATCATCACCACCGTCGGCCCGTACCTCGAGTACGGCGAGCCCCTGGTGGCCGCCTGCGCCGAGGCCGGAACCGACTACGTGGACCTGACCGGGGAGCCCGAGTTCGTCGACCGCATGTACCTCGAGTATCACGACGTGGCCGTGGCTTCCGGCGCACGGATCGTCCACGCCTGCGGTTTCGACTCGATCCCCCACGACCTGGGCGTGTTCTACACCATGAAGCAGGTGCCCGAGGGCGTGCCCGCGGTGGTGTACGGGGCCGTCCACGCGGACGCCCAGTTCTCCGGCGGAACCTTCCACTCGGCCATCGGCCAGTTCGCGCGCCTGCGGGACGCGGCGAAGACCGCCAAGCTCCGGCGACAGAAGGAGGGCAGGGTCTCCGGTCGGCGGATCAAGTCGGTCCAGGGCAAGCCGCACCGGGACAGCGTGCTGGGCCGGTGGCTCGTGCCGCTGCCGACCATCGACCCGCAGATCGTCCTGCGGTCGGCCGCAGCCCTTGAGAGCTACGGGCCGGACTTCACCTACTCGCACTACGCCTCGGTCGGCTCGCCCGTCACCGCCACGGCCGGCATGGTCGGTGTCGGCGCGCTCGCGCTCGGCTCGCAGGTCGGCCCCATCCGGTCGCAGATCCTCAAGCGGATCGACCGCGGGGCCGGGCCGAGCGAGTCCCGCCGGGCCCGGTCCTCGTTCGACGTCACGTTCGTCGCGCTCGCCGGCGGCCGTCGGATCGTCACCCGGGTCTCGGGGGGCGACCCCGGGTACACCGAGACGTCGATGATGCTCGCCGAGTCGGGTCTGAGTCTGGCGTTCGACGACCTGCCCGCGCTCTCGGGTCAGCTCACCACGGCCCAGGCCATGGGTGACGCCCTGCTGGACCGGGTCCAGCGCGGCGGCCTGACGTTCGAGGTCCTGTCGACGTAGGGCGGGCCCCGGGCGGCCCCGCACGAGGTGGGGCCGAAGGCGTCGATTCGCCACCCGGAGGGGGCCGACTAGACTCGGCCCCGTGACCTCTCACGTGGACTCCATCTCGCACGCCTCCGACACCCCCGAGCTGGCCCAGCCGTGGGCGGAACTCGGACTCAAGGAGGACGAGTACGCCCGCATCCGGGAGATCCTGGGGCGTCGCCCCACGGACGCCGAGCTGGCCATGTACTCCGTCATGTGGTCGGAGCACTGCTCCTACAAGTCGTCCAAGGTGCACCTGAAGTACTTCGGGGAGACCACCACCGACGAGATGCGCTCGTCCATGCTCGCCGGCATCGGTGAGAACGCCGGCGTCGTGGACATCGGCGGCGGCTGGGCCGTGACGTTCAAGGTGGAGTCGCACAACCACCCCTCGTACATCGAGCCCTACCAGGGCGCCGCGACCGGTGTCGGCGGGATCATCCGCGACATCATGGCGATGGGTGCGCGGCCGGTGGCCGTGATGGACCAGCTTCGCTTCGGCCCCGCCGACGCCGACGACACGCACCGCGTGCTCCCCGGCGTCGTGGCGGGCGTCGGCGGCTACGGCAACTGCCTGGGCCTGCCCAACATCGGTGGCGAGACCGTGTTCGACGAGTCCTACGCCGCCAACCCTCTGGTCAACGCCCTCGGCGCGGGCGTCATGCGCGTCGAGGACCTGCACCTGGCGTTCGCCTCCGGCACTGGCAACCGGATCATCCTGTTCGGTGCCCGCACCGGCCTCGACGGGATCGGTGGCGTGTCGGTGCTCGCCTCCGAGACCTTCGACGTGGATGAGCACGGCGCGCCGGTCAAACCCCGCAAGCTCCCGGCCGTCCAGGTGGGCGACCCGTTCATGGAGAAGGTCCTCATCGAGTGCTGCCTCGACCTGTACCGCGAGGAACTGGTCGTGGGCATCCAGGACCTCGGCGGAGCCGGCCTGGCGTGCGCCACCTCCGAGCTGGCGGCGGCCGGCGACGGCGGCATGCACATCGTGCTCGACAACGTCCCGCTGCGTGCGGAGGGCATGACCGCCGCGGAGATCCTCTCGAGTGAGTCGCAGGAGCGCATGTGCGCCGTGGTGACGCCGGAGAACGTCGAGGCCTTCATGGAGGTGTGCCGCCGCTGGGACGTGCTGGCCGCCGACATCGGCGAGGTCACCGACGGCGACCGGCTCACCATCGAGTTCCGCGGCGAGACCGTCGTGGACGCCCCGCCGGAGTCACTGGCCGACGAGGGACCGGTCTACGAGCGCCCCGTCGAGCGCCCCGCCGACCAGGACGCTCTGCAGGCCGACACCACCGCGAACCTGGCCCGCCCGGCCACCGGTGACGAGCTGCGTCAGACCCTTCTGGACATGATCTCCAGCCCGGCGCTGTGCTCGCGCAAGTTCATCACCGAGCAGTACGACCGGTACGTCCGCGGCAACACGATCCTCGCGGAAGCCGCCGACGGCGGTGTCCTGCGCATCGACGAGGAGACCGGTCGCGGCATCGCGCTGTCGACCGACGCCTCCGGTCGCTACACCAAGCTCGACCCGTACACCGGCGCCCGACTGGCCCTGGCGGAGGCCTTCCGCAACGTCGCCGTCACCGGCGCCACCCCGGTCGCGGTGACCAACTGCCTGAACTTCGGCTCCCCCGAGGACCCGGGCGTGATGTGGCAGTTCCGCGAGGCCGTCCACGGCCTGGCCGACGGGTGCGCCGAGCTCGGCATCCCCGTCACCGGCGGCAACGTCTCGTTCTACAACCAGACCGGCTCCACGCCGATTCTGCCGACGCCCGTCGTGGGCGTGCTCGGGGTGATCGACGACGTCGCCCGCCGCACGCCCACCGCGTTCGGTGACACCCCCGGCGAGAGCATCTACCTCCTCGGCGAGACCCGGGACGAGCTCGACGGGTCCATCTGGGCCCAGGTCGCCCACGACCACCTCGGCGGCCTGCCCCCGACGGTGGACCTGGCGTGGGAGGCCACCCTGGCCCGCATCATGGCGACCAGCTCCAAGGACGGCCTCATCACCGGCGCCCACGACCTGTCCGAGGGCGGCCTCGCGCAGGCTCTCGTGGAGTCGGCGCTGGCGGGCGAGTGCGGCATCCGCGTCGTGCTGCCCGAGGGCGCCGACCCGTTCGTGTGGCTGTTCTCCGAGTCCTCCGGACGCGTGATCGTCTCCGTGCCGCGGGGCGAGGAGATCCGCTTCCAGCAGATGCTCACCGCGCAGCACATCCCGCACGCGCGGGTCGGCGTGACCGACCCCGACTCGGGCACGTTCGAGGTGCAGGGCCAGTTCACCCTCACCACCGACGAGTTGCGCGCCGCCCACGAGGGGACGCTGCCGGCTCTGTTCGGCGTCGACCCCGTCTGAGTCGTCGGGGAGGACGGCCGGACCGGGGACAGGCGGGCGGATGCGCGACCTGCGCGGGCGTGAGCGGGTCCTCGCGGTGGTGCTCGCCGCCACCGCGGGGTTCGTCGACGCCGTCGGCTTCCTCGTGGTGGGCGGCTACTTCGTGTCCTTCATGAGCGGGAACTCCACCCGCATGGTCGTCGACCTCTCTGGCGGTGACCTCGCAGGTGCCGCCATCGCCGCCGTCGTGCTGGTCTCGTTCTTCCTGGGGGCGGTCGGGGGCGCGGTGGTGACCCGACGCCGCAACCTCGACGACCGACCGGCGGTCCTGTCCCTCGTGGCGTTCCTACTCCTGCTCTCGCTCGTCCTGCACTGGGTCACCACGGCCACGGTGCTCGGGGCGCCGGTGTCGGTCGCGGCAGCGGCGGCATCGATGGGGGCCATGAACTCCGTCTTCCACTCCGGTGGCGAGGTCTCGCTCGGCGTGACGTACATGACGGGCGCGGTGGTGAAGTCGGCCCACCGCCTGGTCGACGCGCTGGCCGGGGGATCGTGGGCCCCGTACCGCCAGCAGGTGGCCCTGTGGTCCGCGCTCGTCCTCGGTGGTGTCGCCGGCGCACTGCTGCACGTGGCCATGGGCGCCACCGCGCTCGCGCTGGCCGCGGCGGTCGTGATCGGCGCGGCGGTCGTGACCGTCCTGCTGCGCGCCCGGGACTACCGCACCCCCTGACGGCCCGTCAGGGCCCCGGGCCTACGGCAGCCCTCGTCGTCGTGCCCCCAGGTAGGCCTCCCGCGCGGCGAGGCCACGGACCACCTCGTCGAGCATCGGACGTACGAACCGTTCCTTGTGCGCTGCGTCGGAGGCCGCCGCGGCGGCCAGGTTGAGCGCGGAGAACGTCGCCAGCATCAGCGACACGCGCACGAGGGTGACGCTGACCGGGAGTCCGAACAGCAGCCCGCCCGGCTCGTCGGGAGGACGCAGCGTCCACCGGGTCTCGGTGATCTCGGGGACGGCGATCCACCCGAGGGTCACGAAGAACAGGAACACGAGCGTGGCGAACAACGCCGCCTGGATCAGGGTCGCCAGCACGGGCACCAGCACCAGGTTCACCCGCTCGCCCGGACGCAGCGGGTGGTCCGGCGCGCGCCCGCCCAGGTCCTGGATGATGTCGTCGCGGGTGGAGATGCCCACCAGCAGCACGGTGAGCACCACCATGACGCCCAACACGGCGAACGTCCGCGGCCAGGACAGTTCCACCATGACCTGCCAGATCTCCACGCTGAAGAACAGGAACAGCACCGCCAGCATGAGGATCGGCAGCACCCTCGCCACCATCGGCCCCATGGTTGCCAGTTCCCGCCGCACGCGCCGCGCCGACCAGCGCACCAGCGAGCCCAGCCCCGTGTAGGTGCCCACCAGGACGCCCACCGCGAGCAGGACGGTGGTGCGGTACGAGGGGCCGTCGTGGGGGTCGAACACGACGTGGGGGACGACGACGAGGGCGATCAGTGCCCCGAGACCGATCGCCGAGCCGGCCACCGGGCGCGCGCGACGGGCCGCCGTCGACACCAGCCATCCCACGAGTGGGGCGGCGACCCAGAGCGCGACCGCGAGTAGGAGCAGTTCGAAGATCGGCTCCGGGGCGTCGAGCAGATCCGGCTCCGCCCCCGGCCCGGCCCGCTCGAGCAGCGCGATCATGTAGTCGTTCGACCGGTCCACGGCGGCGATCCCGGTGGCGGCCACCGCGAGCCCGGCACCGACGCCGGCGGAGCGGGGGAGCACCTCGCGGCGCCGCGTGGCCGGGGCGATCACGAGCGGCAACCCCAGGGCGCGCAGGTGGTCCTCGTGGGCGGTCAGACTGCTCGCGGGGGTGGGGTCGGGCGTGGGCACGCGCATATTCTCGCAGTGATCGGGCTCCGCACGGGACGGACCGGCGGCTATCGTCGATCCATGTCCACCAGCGAGCGCACGACGCCCGTCGCGGGCGGCGGCGCCGACCCGGCGGCTCCGGCCGTGACGGGAGTCCCCGTCGAGCCCGGCCGCCCGACCGAACCGCCCGTCTACGTCAGCCCGCCGACCAAGGTCCGCGACGACACGGTGCGGCCACCCCTGCCGGGCCTCGCGGTGGACACCGTGTTCTTCTCGGTCGCCACCCTGTCGGCGGGCTGGCTGGGCTGGCGGTTGCTGAGCGACGTCTGGCACCACACCTGGTGGCATCTGTTCCTGCTGATCCCGTTCTGGGCGCTGGTCGCCTACCTGGTGCTGCCGCGCCTGCAGACGCTCGTCACGTCGGTGTACGTGCCCGGGTACTTCATCGCCCGCACCCGCACCTCCGACGGTCTGCTGGGGGATCCGGTCAACCTCGCCGTCGACGGCACGGCCCGCCAGATCCACGAGGCGATGACCGCCTGCGGCTGGGTGCTGGCCGACGACATCACGGTCCGCTCCTCGTGGGGGATCATCATGTCCTCGGTCCTGCGTCGGTCCTACCCGTCGGCGCCGGTCAGTCCGTTGCGGCTCTTCGGTCGCCGGCAGTGCCTGGCGTATCAGCAGGAGGTCGAGGGCAACGCCGCGCAGCGCCACCACGTGCGCTTCTGGCGGTGCCCGGACGGGTGGCTGCTGCCCGGCGGGCACCGCGTGCAGTGGCTCGGCGCCGGCACCTACGACCGCGCGGTGGGCCTGTCGCTGTTCACCCTCCAGGTGACCCACAAGATCGACGCGGACATCGACGTCGAGCGCGACTACATCGTCGACTCCATCCGGTACCACGTCCCCGGTGTGGGGGTCCGGGTGCTGGAGAACTTCTCGACCGGCTACCACTCCCGCAACGGTGGCGGTGACGCCATCCGCACCGACGGGGACCTGCCCGTGCTGGACCTGCGCAGCGTGCCGGTGCCCGAGGCGTCGGTGGCCGACCTGCCGCCGGGCGTGGTGCGCGCGGCCCGCGGGTTCGACGACCCGGTCGCCGAGGGCGGCGTCGCCTCGGGGGATCCGGACCGCCCGGCCGACGACGTCGCGCCCGACCCCGGCCACCTGCCGCGGCCGGCGGCGCTCACCGCGGGGTGCGCACTCGTCGCCGTCAGCGTCCTCGTGTTGACCGTGCTGGCGTTGCGCGACCTGCTGGGCGGGACGGACCTGGAGGAGTTCGCGGGGCTCGAGCAGTCCGAGGTGGTGCCCGCGGTCGTGGCGCTCGCGCTGTTCATCGGCGCGACCTACGGCGCGATGGGGGTTCTGGCACTGCTCACCTACCTGGGGTACGCCCGGCCGCGCGTGTGGTTGCTGACACTGACCGTGGTGAGCACCGTCTCCACCGAGTACGGGCGCGTGTCCACCGATGCCGAGCAGGACACCTTCCTCGGCGGGTACCCCGTCCTGGCGGTCAACGTCCTCATCATGTTGTTGCTCACGAGCCTGGCCGCGCGGACGTGGAGTCGGCGCACCGCCCAGGACCGTCGCGACCGCCGTCGGGGCGTGCGCACCGGCGCGCGGGGACTGCCGGTCGCCGCGGACCCGGTCCTCGTGGCGGCGGGGGATCCGACGTGAGCCGCGTCCCCGACGCCGCGGCGGTGCGCGCGGCCGTCGAGGCGGTGACACCGTGGCTCGACGACGACGACGAGGCGGCCGCCAGACCTGGTCGGTCCGCGTTGGCGGCGGCGGTCCGCGGCACCGTGGAGATCCTCGCGGCGGAGCTGCCGGGACGGTCGGTCGAGGTCCGGGTGCCGCCGTTCGCCGCGGCGCAGTGCGTGGAGGGGCCCCGGCACACCCGCGGCAGCCCCCCGAACGTCGTCGAGACGGACCCCCGCACCTGGCTGGAGTTGGCGACGGGCCGGCTCGACTGGGACTCGGCGATCTCCGAGGGCCGGGTGCGCGCCTCGGGGACCCGGGCGGCGGCGGTCGCCGCGGGGCTGCCGGTCGTCCGGCCGGGGTGAGGGGCCCGACCGGGTGCGGGGCTCAGCCGGGGGGTGGGGCTCGGTCGGGTGCCTCGTGACGGGGCGGGCGCGGACGCCCGGCGGAGGGGGGCTGCGCGCCGGACTTTGGGGCCGCGGGGGTCGGTGACCGTAGACTTGCAGGCGCACCGCCGGGGTCCGTCCGGGCGGACCGCCCCGAAAGTCGCGAGGGAGCACCAGCAGGTGGAGAGTACGTCGTCACGACCGGCACCGTCCGGGTCACTCCGCCGTCCCGGTGGCAGCTCCGCCGTCGGGCTCGGGCTGCCCGATCCGTCCGCCCCCGGCCCCGCAGGCCTGCCCGTCGACGCCGAGCGCATCGGCCCGGTCGAGGAATGCGGCGTCTTCGGCGTGTGGGCCCCCGGCGAGGACGTCGCCAAGCTCACCTACTACGGCCTGTACGCACTCCAGCACCGTGGCCAGGAGGCCGCCGGGATCGCCGTGGCGGACGGTGAGCAGGTCCTGGTCTACAAGGATCTCGGCCTGGTCAGTCAGGTCTTCGACGAGCAGACCCTCGAGTCGATGCACGGTCACGTGGCGATCGGCCACTGCCGCTACTCCACCACCGGCGCGGCGAGCTGGGACAACGCCCAGCCGATGTTCAGGCCGATCATCGACGGCGGTTCCGTCGTCCTCGGCCACAACGGCAACCTCGTCAACACGCAGGAACTCAAACGGCACGCGACGGCCCTGGGGATCGGCGGGTACTCGGAGGAGAGCACCCACTCGGACTCCGACATCGTCTCGACCCTGCTGGCCCACGAAGCGCGCGACGGGGGACTCGAGGAGGCCGCGGCCCGTCTGCTGCCCCGGCTCCGCGGCGCCTACTGTCTCACCTTCTCCGACGAGAACACGCTCTACGCGGCCCGCGACCCGCACGGTGTCCGCCCGCTGGCGCTCGGCCGCCTCGAGCGTGGCTGGGTCGTCTCGTCCGAGACGTCGGCCCTGGACATCGTCGGCGCCTCGTTCGTCCGCGACATCGAGCCCGGCGAACTCATCGCGATCGACGCCGACGGCGTGCGGTCCCGCAAGCTCTCGCCCCCGACCCCCAAGACGTGCGTGTTCGAGTACGTCTACCTCGCCCGTCCCGACTCGGTGATCAACCAGCGCCTGGTCAACTCCGCGAGGGTCGAGATCGGGCGCCGCCTGGCCCGCGAGCATCCCGCCGAGGGTGACCTGGTGATCCCGGTCCCCGAGTCCGGCACCCCGGCCGCCGTCGGTTACGCGCAGGAGTCCGGGATCCCGTTCGCGCAGGGGCTGACGAAGAACGCCTACGTGGGCCGTACGTTCATCCAACCCAGCCAGACCATCAGGCAACTGGGGATCCGACTCAAGCTCAACCCGCTGCGTGAGGTGATCCGCGGGCAGCGGCTCGTGGTGGTGGACGACTCGATCGTTCGGGGCAACACCCAGCGCGCCCTGGTCCGCATGTTGTACGAGGCCGGAGCCCGTGAGGTGCACGTCCGGATCGCCTCGCCGCCGGTGCGCTGGCCGTGCTTCTACGGGATCGACTTCGCGAGCCCCGCCGAACTCATCGCCAACGGCGTCGACGCCTCGGACGGGATGCTCGAGGGGGTGCGCCGCGCCATCGGCGCGGACAGCCTCGGATACGTCTCCGTCGAGGGGATGATCGAGGCCAGCGGCCAACGCGGCGACGAACTGTGCGCAGCGTGCTTCGACGGGCACTATCCCATCGAGCTTCCCGACGACTCGCCCATGAGCGCGGCCGTGCGCGCGCTGGCAGCCGAGGTCGACGGCCTCGAGGCCGATCGCTTCCCGGTCCGCAGTGACATCGCGGACCCCGTCCGCCGACCCTGAACGGGCGCCCGACCAGGGGCGCCGACGAGGAGAGACCACATGACCGACAACTCACACCCCCCGACCGGCGCCTCGTATGCCGCCGCGGGCGTCGACATCGACGCCGGCGAGCGCGCGGTGGAGCTGTTCGCCCCCCATGCCAAGCGGGCGACCCGGCCGGAGGTGATGGGAGGCCTCGGTGGATTCGCCGGCCTGTTCTCGCTGAAGAACACCTACCGGCAACCGCTCCTCGCGTCGTCCACGGACGGCGTCGGGACCAAGATCGCCGTCGCGCAGGCGATGGACGTCCACAACACGGTCGGTATCGATCTCGTCGCCATGGTCGTCGACGACCTCGTGGTGTGCGGTGCCGAGCCGCTGTTCCTGCAGGACTACATCGCCATCGGCAAGGTCGTCCCCGAGCACGTCGCGGACATCGTCGAGGGGATCGCGGAGGGCTGCGTCCGGGCCGGGTGCGCGCTGCTGGGCGGGGAGACGGCCGAGCACCCCGGGCTCATGGCCCCGGGGGAGTACGACATCTCCGCCACCGGTGTGGGGATCGTCGAGGCCGACGAGATCCTCCAGGCCGAGAAGGTCCGCCCCGGCGACGTGATCATCGGCATGGCCTCCTCGGGGCTGCACTCCAACGGGTACTCGTTGGCCCGGCACGTCCTCCTCGAGCTCGCCCGACTCCCGCTCGAGGGGCACGTCGAGGAGTTCGGACGGACGCTGGGTGAGGAGCTGCTCGAGCCGACGCGTATCTATGCGCTCGACTGCCTGAGCCTCATCGCGGAGACCGACGTCCGGGTCTTCAGCCACGTCACCGGCGGCGGGCTCGCCGAGAACCTCGCCCGGGTGATGCCCCGCGGCCTGGTCGCGCGCCTCGACCGGGGGCGCTGGCCCGTTCCCGCCGTCTTCGGCACCATCGCCCACCACGGCCGCGTCGAGCAGGCCGAGATGGAGCGCACGTTCAACATGGGGGTCGGGATGGTCGCCGTCCTGCCCGAGGAGGACGTGGACCGGGCCCAGGCCGTCCTCACCGCACGCCACGTCGAGAACTGGGTGATCGGGCGCGTGGAGAAGGCCGGCGAGGACGCCGACGCCCCCCGCGTGACACTCGAGGGTTCACACGCCCGGTTCTGACCGCTCGCAGACGACAGCGACCCGGCCGGGGCAGTTCCGGCCGGGTCGCTGTGTCGTCGTGAGGTGTCCCGGCCAGTGTGACACGCGTGAGCCGGGCATCCTCGGGGATGCCCGGCCCACGTGGGTCTACCGGGAACGGGGGATGATCAGTACCTGGTGTCGCCGTCGGACCATGACCCGTAGGGGTCATCGTCCTCATCGGTGCTGAGCCGCGTCGGCGACCCTCCACCCGACAACTCCTGCTGGAGACGTTCTAGGTCCGTCTGCGGAGTGTTGTACTTGAGTTCGCGAGCGACCTTGGTCTGCTTCGCCTTCGCGCGGCCTCGGCCCATTGACCTGACCCCCTCGGAAACGGTGCTGGGCCACCTCGGGGGTGCCCATTGCAAGTGTGAGTATCTGCCTGTCCACAGGATAGCGTGCCCGGCGCGGAATGTCCGCCCGGGTGTCGAGGGAGTCGTCTCCGGCAGTGACCCGCGGGGGTGATCCGACCCCCGCGGGGGTGTCAGGCCTGGCCGCGGAGTCGGCGGATGGCCTCTCGTCCGGCCTGGGTCCCGGTGTCCTCCGGGGCGCTGTCCGGGTCGACGGCGGCGACGACCCCGTCGATCTCGAGGGCGGCGTCGACGGCCACGGACCGCTTGAGCAGGGCGAGGGCCACCGGTCCGTCCTCGTGGTGCTGGACCACGGTCCCGACGCGTCCGACGGGGCGGCCGGCGGCGCGGACCTCGGCGCCCGGCACGGGCAGTTCGTCGCTGGCGGATCCATCCAGCTGGAGTCGGACCAGGACCCGGGGCGACCGTCCGAGGTTGTGGACCCTGGAGACGGTCTCCTGGCCGCGGTAGCACCCCTTGTCCAGGTGCACGGCGCCGCGCTGCGCCACATCGCCGATCCAGGTGGGGAGCTCGTGGGGGATGGTCTTCTCGTCGGTGTCCACCCCGAGGCGGCCGCGTGGCGGGGTCGTCCCCGCCGCCCGTAGGGCCTCGAACGCCCACGAACCCGCCGGACGCGCTCCCGCGGCGACCGCCGCGTCGAACCACGCGCTCAGTCCGGAGCGCGGGACCAGCAGGTCGATCGATCCGGTCAGGGGCCAGGGCATCCGCCGGGCCACACCGCCGCCCGGCAGCGGGATGCCGGCGTAGTCCCCGACCGGCAGGGTCACCTCGGTGCCGTCCGGGGCCTCGAGGGTGGCGGGGAGGGCGGCGCCGGTGAGGGTGAGGACGGCGAGGTCCGCGGTCTCCGGTGTCGCGTCGGCCCAGAACACCATCTTGGTGAGGAACTGCAGCAGGTCCGCTCCCCGGCCGGGTTCGGTGTCCACGACGAGCGTGCCGGCGACGTCGGCGAGGACCGCGTGGTGTTCCACCCGCCCGTTCGCGTCCAGCACCAGCGTCTCGGCGCCGCCACCGTCCGGGATCTCGGACACGTGCTGGGAGACGAAGCCCTCCAGCCAGGTCAGCCGCTCGCCGCCACCGATGGTCAGGACGTCCCGGTGGGAGCGGTCGACGACCACCGGCGCGGAGTCGGCCGCGCGCTGCTCCCCGAACGGGTCGCCGTAGTGGTACGGCACCCCGACGTCGGGGGAGGTGTCGGCCTGGTTCACTGCTCCGGGGCGGTTCAGGATCGGGCTGCGGTAGCCGCTGTCGGTCCGCTCGGGCACAACTGGGTCGGTCACGATCGCGAGTCTACGTACCCCGCCGTAGTGTTGGGCGGCATGGGCGCAGCAGCGGAAACGGGTACCGACCGGACTGACGACGCACGGGTGGTCGTCCTCGTCGCGGGCGGTCCGGAGGGGCCGCGTCCCCGGGTCCACCCGTCCGATCAGCCACTGTTGTTGGCCGACGACCTGGCCGCCGTCCGTGGCGACGGTTGCTTCGAGACACTCCTCGTCGTCGGTGGCCGCCCCGCCAAGCCGGAACGTCACCTGGCGCGACTCGCCAGATCAGCGGCCTCGCTGGGGCTGACCGGGCCGTCCCCGGAGCAGTGGCTGGCGGGCATCGACCTGGCCGCGCGCCGGTGGGGGCCGGACTCGGAGGCGATGCTGCGGTTGGTGCTGTCCCGCGGGCCCGAGCGCGGCGGGCGGGAGACGGCCTACATCACCGTCGCGCCCGTGAGCGGGGTGGCCCTGCGGGCACGGGCCGACGGAATCGCGGTGACGGCCCTCGGTCGGGGGTATGCGTCGGACGTCGCCGCGTCCGCCCCGTGGCTGCTGCTCGGATCCAAGACGCTGTCGTATGCGGCCAACATGGCGGCGCTGCGGCACGCCGCCGCGGCCGGGTTCGACGACGTGATCTACCTGTCCTCCGACGGCGAGGTGCTGGAGGGCCCCCGTTCCACCGTGGTGATCGCCCGCGGCGGTGAGCTGGTGAGCCCTCCGGCGGAGGTGGGGATCCTCGAGGGCACCACCCTGGCGGCCATGGCGGAGATCGCCGGGGCCGAGGGTGTGCGCGTGCGGCGGGAGCGGCTGCTGCTGACCGACCTGTTGGCCGCGGACGCGGTGTGGCTGTTGTCCTCGGTGACCCTGTGTGCGCGGGTCCGCAGGGTCGACGATGTGACGCTGTCGACCGGGGACCCCGGGATCGATGTCGTCGGCATGGTCGACCGCGCGGTCGGCCGCGGGTGACGGGCCCCGCCACCCGGGCGGGGAACCGCTAGCCGGCTATCCGACGCAGTCGCGCGGACATGTGGGGCACCAGGCCCCGCTCCGGGTGGACGCGCTCCTCGACCCAGCCCAGGTCGCCACCCTCGACGATCCCGTAGATGCGCTTGGCGCCGCCACGCTTGGGTCCGGTGGGGGACGCGAGGACCACGTCGGTGGTCATCTCCCAGGCCGACTGGCTGATCGGTGCGCCGTAGTACATCTCGATCACGCCGGACGCGTGGGCCACGAGGAACTCGAGCTGGTCATCCGCGGAGATCCGCCAGAATCCCGTCTCCCGGTAGGCCGCATCGTCCACGGCGCCACCGGCGTCGAAGGTCCAGGCGCGGGAGGTCCAGGTCAGATAGTTCTCGCCGTCGTGGGCGACGATGAGTTGTTGGCCGAACCGGTGCTGGCCGCGGTCCTCGGTGTCGGCCTCGCCCTCACCCTCCCAGACGCCCACGAGGGGCAGCAGGGCCAGCAGGCCCGGGTGCAGGTCGGGGCCGAACCGCAGGTTGGCGGTGTCCTCGGGGACCGGGAGCTCGGAGAACGGGGCGATGTTGCGGCGGGCGGTCTGCTCCGATTGCTCCGCCGCCGCGTCGACGGCCGCGTTTCCGGACCCGCGCACGACCGAACCGCCGCCTCCCCCGGGAGGGGTGGGCGGCGTGGGGTCACCGGTGTTCGGCTGGTCGCGTTCCGTCACGACTCGTCGGTGACCGTGCGGTACACGATGTAGCAGGTGGCCCACAGGATGGCCAGCGTGCAGAGGACCAGGAGGATCTCGAAGAAGAGCACCATGGCCCAATCCTAACCCCGAGCCTCTCAGCCGAGTGAGACGCGGGCCTCGATCGAGTGGATGAGGCAGTCCTCGGGGGGCACGACGAAGTCCTCGCTGACCCGCGCGGTGGCGCCCACGACGGTCGCCAGGGTGAAGTCCGCGTGCACGACGCCCTCGCGCCCCGGGGGGTCGACGGTGATGACAATGTCGCGGACCTCGCGGATCACCGAGTACTGCAGGTGCAGGTGGAGGTCCCACCGGAGCTGGTCCGCCCCGAACCCGGTCTTCAGGCCGTTCTCGCGACGGACACAGTCCTTCGCGAACGGCACACGGAACGCCGCGGCCGGGACCGTGAGCGCGGTGAGGTACATCCGAACGGCTGCCTCCCGCTCCTCGGGGGAGTAGGGGCCGGGGTGATCGGGCACGGCCGGGGTCGCCCCACGGCGTTGATCGATTCCCACGAGGACGGTGGAAGCGACCGCGGCGCCGACGGCGACGACGGAGGCTCGCCCGGCCATACCGAGCGCACGCGACAGGAGAGACATGGGATCGAGATTAGCCAGTCCCGCCGGCCGCCGGGGTGAACACACGGCTCACCGCTCGACGGGGACCCCGATCAGGGAGCCGTACTCCACCCAGCTGCCGTCGTAGTTGACGACGTTCGGTTGATCGAGGAGCTCGTGGAGGACGAACCAGGTGTGGCTGGACCGCTCGCCGATCCGGCAGTACGTGACGACGCGCTGCCCGGGGGTGCCGAGAAGATCGGCGTAGATCTCACGGAGCTCGGCGTCGGGCCGGAACGTACCGTCGCGGGTGACCGCCCGGTTCCACGGAATGCTCACCGCGCCGGGGATGTGCCCGCGCTGTCGGCCGCCCTCCTGGGGCAGGCCGGCCGGGGCGGCGAGTCGGCCGGTGAACTCGTCGACCGATCGCACGTCGACGAGCGCGTCACTGCCGAGGCCCGAGAGCACGTCCTCGCGGAACGCCCGGATCGACAAGTCCTGGGGCTCGGCGACGTACTCGGTCGCCGGCCGCTGCGGCAGCTCGGTCTCCAGTGGCAGGCCGTCCCGCTCCCAGCGCATACGGCCCCCGTCGAGGAGGCGGACGTCGGGGTGCCCGTACAGCCGGAGGTACCAGTAGGCGTAGGCGGCGAACCAGTTGTGGTTACCGCCGTAGACCACCACGGTGTGCTCGCGGGTGATGCCCCGAACGGACAGGAGTTCGCCGAACCGCTCACGGTCGACGAGATCGCGCGTGTACTCCTGCTGGAGTTCGGTTCGCCAGTTCAGCGCGACGGCACCGGGGATGTGCCCGTCGGAGTGGTAGGCCGTCACGTCCTCGTCGACCTCGAGGAAGACCACCGAGTCGTCGGCCAGGCGCGAGGAGGCCCAGCGGGTGCTGACCAGTACGTCGTCGCGACTCATGAGCCCGAGTCTAGAGGTCCGTCCGTGCGAGGCCGTCGAGCGGCGCGGTGCCGGGCCCGCCGTCACCGGCGGCGGTGATGGTGCCGCCCGTGATGCTGAGGGTCTCGACCGCCACGCCCAGCGGGAGGACGTCCGGTTCCAACGTCAGTGCCGTACGGCGCAGGGCGAGCTCGCCGTCGCCGTCGGGGAACCCCGCCGGCCCGGTCGCGGGCGCCACGGGGACGAGCCGTGCGCCGAGGTCGTCGACGACGAGGTCGACGAACGCCGAGACGCGGACGTCGGATCCCTCGAGTGTCCCGGTGACCCGGGCCCGGGTCTCGGTACCCCCGGCGAGGCTCGGGTCGTCGGCCGCGCCGACCAGCACGTCCCGCATCCCCAGGGCCGGGCCGAGCGAGGCCCCGGTGATCTGTACCGAGACCGTCACCTCCCCGGCGGTCAGCGGACCGGTCGGGTCCTCCGGCACGGAGACGTCGGTGGCCACGGCCTCCACCGCGACCGGCCCGAGCCCGGGCCGGTCGACCCCTTCGACCCGGATCGTCGCCGAGACGAGGGTGTCCGGGCCGGACCACCGCGACCCCGGCGCGCCGCCGATCGTCACCGAGGGGGGCCCGGCACCAGTGTTCCCCGGGTCGATCCGACCGGACAGGTCGGCCTCGATCCGTGAGGCGGACACCGTCTCCACGGTGAAGGCGCTGCCGGCCACGACGGCCACGGCGACAGCCGCGATGACGACGGGGCGGGGGAGTCTCATGGCATTCAGGTGTACTCCAATCCCCGTTTCGGGGGTGCGGGTCGCTAGTATCGTCTCGGCCCCCGGACGGAGAGGAAGCGACATGGACGTAGTGCTCCTCGCCGCTGAAGCAGACCCGGAGGCGGTCATCCCCGCGCTGCCTCTCCTCCCGCACTCGGTGCGTGTACTCCCGCCGCTGGCGTCCTCGCTGGGGGATCTCTCCGGTGCGGCACTCGCCCTGGTCGACGCGCGGAGTGATCTCGCGGCGTCGCGGGCACTGTGCAGGCTGCTGTCCGGTGGCGGGGACCTCGCCGTCATCGCCGTCGTCTCCGAGGGGGGACTGATCGCCGTCAGCGGAGACTGGGGCCTCGACGACATCCTCCTGCCGACCACCGGGCCGGCGGAGGTGGACGCCCGGTTCCGCCTCGCCGCCGCGCGGCACTCGTCCCAGGGCGAGGCGGACGGTGGCCTCCTCACGGTCGGCGAGCTGGTCATCGACGAGGAGACCTACGTCGCCCGCGTCAAGGGGCGCCCCCTGGATCTGACCTACAAGGAGTTCGAGCTCCTCAAGCACCTGTGCCAGCATCCCGGCCGGGTCTTCTCCCGCGCGCAGCTGCTCCAGGAGGTGTGGGGTTACGACTTCTTCGGTGGAACCCGGACCGTCGACGTCCACGTCCGGCGACTGCGCGCCAAGCTCGGTCCCGATCACGAGTCGCTGATCGGCACCGTCCGTAACGTCGGGTACAAAGCGGTCCGGCCGTCGGATCGCAGGGAGGACGGAGGCGACGCATGACAGTCACCGAACGCGCACCGGACGCCGGTGCCGCCGACCGCATCGAGGCGATGGCACGGCAGGCGGGATCGGTCGACGGGGTCGCACCCCTCGGTGAGCAACCCCTCCGGGCCCTCCGCGGGCCGGCCGGCGGGGCGCGTCACTTCCTCGCGACCGACCCCGATGAGCCCGGTGCCGCCGCGGGCGGGGGTTCCGCTGACCCCGCGATCGTCGGCTACGCCCAGCTCGTCGGCGCCGGGGACGAGGCCTCGGCGGAACTGGTCGTGGACCCCTCGCACCGGCGCCGGGGGCACGGGAGCGCCCTCGTCCGCACGGTCCTCGAAGCCGAGCCCGGCGCCGCGATGTGGGCGCACGGTGACATGCCGTCCGCGCGGGCCCTGGCAGAGGGCCTCGGGCTGGCGCGGACACGCGAACTGCTGAAGATGCGCCGGCGCGCCGCCGGCGGGCCCGCGCTTCCGGATCCGCACCCGCCCGGGGGGATCGAGACCGGAACCCTCGCCGAGGCCGCGTCGGAGGGCGGGTCGCGGTGGCCGGGGATGGACACCCGGGAGGAGTTCCTCCGCGTGAACAACGCCGCGTTCTCGTGGCATCCGGAACAGGGGGGCTGGACGCGAGAGCAGCTCGACGACCGGCTCGGCGTCGACTGGGTGGATCCCGGCGCGGTCTTCCTCGCCGTGGATGCCGCGGGCGAGACGCCGCGGCTGGCCGGGTTCCACTGGACGAAGACCGTCGCCGAGCCCGGGAAGCCGGTCGAGGGCGAGGTCTACGTGGTCGCCGTGGACCCGTCTGACCAGGGCAGGGGCCTGGGCGGTCTGCTCACCGCCGTCGGGGTCGAGCACCTCGAGGGCCGGGCCGGGGCGGAATCGGTCGTCCTCTACGTGGAGGGCGACAACCTCCCGGCCATCCGCACCTACGAGAGGCTCGGTTTCGCCGTCGAGCACCGAGACGTGACGTACGCCTCACGCTGAATTCCGCGGCGGTCCGGAGACGAGATCTCAGGATCACCCCAGGTGGGGTACCGCGGGGGGGAGGGACGGCTGTCCGGGTGAACAGCCCATGACCAGGGAGTTCATCTCGGGTTCACCTACGTCCTCGGCGTTGTTCACGTCCGCACCCTAGGTTCTCTCCACGTCGGATCGGCGTGTCCCGGTCCGGCCCTGCGACCCAGTCGCCGACAACGTGACCCGGTGGAGGTCTCCACCGGATGAACCAAGGAGATTTTGTGGACCTCAAGCGCACCGGTGCCCTGCTCGGGCTGGCCGCCCTGACGACGGCCGGACTGGCCGCCTGCTCCGACGACAACGCGGGGACCAACGACACCGCCCAGAACGTCGCGGGCGTCGAGTGCGAGGGGAAGCCCAACCTCAATGCCTCGGGATCCTCGGCGCAGAACAACGCCATGACGATCTTCGCCAACTCCTACGCCACGAGTTGTGAGGGACAGACCATCGACTACAACTCCAACGGCTCCGGCGCCGGCGTGAAGGAGTTCATCGGTGGACAGACCGACTTCGGCGGTTCCGACTCGGCGCTGAAGGAGGACGAGTACCCCCAGGCCGAGCAGCGCTGTGAGAGCCCCGCGTGGAACCTTCCGGCGGTCTTCGGTCCGATCGCGGTGGCCTACAACCTCGACGGGGTCGAGCTCAGCCTGTCGGGCTCCACCATCGCCCAGATCTTCAACGGCGAGATCACCACGTGGAACGACCCGGCCATCGCCGCGGAGAACGAGGGAGTGGAGCTCCCCGAGCAGGACATCACCGTGATCTTCCGCTCCGACGAGTCGGGTACGACCGACAACTTCCAGAAGTACCTCGTGGCCGCGTCCGACGGCGCGTGGACCCAGGAGGCCGGCAAGACGTTCAACGGCGGCGTCGGCGAGGGCGCCAAGGGCAACGAGGGCGTCTCGGCCGCGATCGGCCAGACCCCGGGGACCATCACCTACACCGAGTGGTCCTACGCCAAGAACCAGGGCCTGTCGATGGCCAAGGTCATCACGCCGGCGGACGCCGAGGGCGTGGAGCTCAACGCCGAGACCGCGGGCACGACCATCGACTCCGCCAAGCTGCAGAACGAGGGGACCAACGACCTGGTGATCGACACCTCGTCCTTCTACGTCCCGGAGGCCGCGGGGGCCTACCCGATCCTCATGCCGACCTACGAGATCGTCTGCTCCGAGTACCCCGACGCCGAGACCGCTGCTGCGGTCAAGGCCTTCCTGAACGTCGCCGTCTCCGAGTCCGTGCAGGGTGAGCTCGAGGGCGAGGGTTACATTCCGGTTCCCGACGCCTTCCGTGGCAAGCTGACTGACGCGATCGACGCGATCAAGTGATAGCCCGGTCGCTGTCCCCGTCCGCGGACGGGGACAGCGACCGACCTCATACAGACCCCCGGAAGACTGAAGGTCCCATGACTGTGCACGACTCCGTCGAACGAGACGTCGACAAGACCGCCGGCCGCCGCGGTGAATGGTCGGAGGACGACCACCCGGGGGCCGGGGGCCGGGGAGACGGCCCACGGGGCCTGCTCACCAACGGGTCGTCCCGGAATATCGACTCCGTCTTCCGGTCGGTCACGGTCGCGGCGGGCGCGATCATCGTCGGGCTCATCGCGCTGATCGGCATCGTGCTGGTCCTCCAGGCGGTGCCCTCCATCCTCCAGGACCAGGTCAACTTCTTCACCAGTTCCGAGTGGAACACGACCGATCCCGACAACCTGAGGTTCGGCATCCTCGACCTGTTGAAGGTCACGGTCCTGAGCTCGGTCTTCGCACTGCTGCTCGCGGTGCCCGTCGCGATCGGGATCGCGACGTTCCTCGTCCAGTACGCGCCACCCCGGATCTCCCGGGCGCTGTCGGCGATGATCGACCTGCTGGCGGCCGTCCCGTCGATCGTGTACGGGATGTGGGGACTCATCGTCCTCGGCCCGTGGATCACCCCCTTCGCCACCTGGCTCAACGAGAACCTGGGGTGGTTCTTCCTCTTCGCCGACGGGAACGTCTCGATCGCCGGAGGCGGGACCATCTTCACCGCGGGCATCGTGCTCGCGATCATGATCCTCCCGATCATCACCTCGATGTCCCGCGAGACGATCCGTCAGACCCCGTCGTTGCACCAGGAGGCCGCTCTGGCACTCGGCGCGACGAAGTGGGAGAAGATCCGGATGACGTGCTTCCCCTACGCCAAATCGGGCATGATCGCCGGGTCGATGCTCGCCCTCGGCAGAGCGCTCGGTGAGACGGTGGCGGTGCTCATCATCCTCCGTGCCTCGAGCTCGGCCAGCGGCCTCTCCCTGTTCGACGGGGGCTTCACGTTCGCGTCCAAGATCGCTTCCGGGTCCGCGGAGTTCAACAACCCGATGTCGACCGGGGCCTACATCGCCGCCGGGCTCGTGCTCTTCCTCCTCACGTTCATCGTCAATCTCATCGCGCGCTCGGTGTCCGGTGGAAAGGTCAACGGCTGATGTCCCAGGTAACCCCCGACCTCGCACGACCGGCCAAGCCGTCCGAGACCTTCCTCCCCGTCTCCGGTGGGCGGAAGGCGAAGAACTCCGTGGCGACGGTCGTGTTCACCCTGTCGTTCATCGTCGCGGTGATCCCGTTGATCGCGCTGCTCTACAAGGTGGTCTCCGCGGGGGCCGAGGCGATCATCAACCCGAACTGGTGGACGAACTCGCTCTTCCTGGTATCGCCGTCGTCGCTCGCCGGCGGCGTCGGTCACGCCATCTACGGCAGCCTCGTCCAGGCGCTCATCGCGGCCGTCATCTCGATCCCACTGGGTATCGCCGCCGGCATCATGCTCGTGGAGTATCCCGACTCCACGCTGGCGCGACCCACCACCCTCATGGTCGACGTCCTCGCCGGCGTCCCCTCGGTGGTCGCGGCGATCTTCATCTTCGGCATCTGGATCACGATGCTGCAGTTCGAATTGAGCGCCTTCGCTGTGGGACTCGCGTTGGTCCTGCTCATGATCCCGCTGATCGTCCGCTCCACCGAGGAGATGCTCAAGCTCGTCCCGGATGAGTTGCGTGAAGCCTCGTACGCGTTGGGGGTGCCCAAGTGGAAGACCATCACCAGCGTGGTCATCCCCACCGCGCTGTCGGGGATGATCTCGGGCATCTTCCTGGCGCTCGCCCGGGTGATGGGGGAGACCGCGCCCGTGCTGATCCTGGTGGGGTACACCGCGAGCTACAACTACGACCTCTTCCAGGGCAACATGGCCTCGCTGCCACTGCTGATCTACAACCAGCTGTCCAACCCCAACGACGCCGGTCAGTACCGCATCTGGGGCGCGGCCCTCACGCTCATCCTCATCATCGCGCTCGCGAACGTTCTCGCGGCGTTCGCTTCCAAGGCGCTCGCGCCGAAGACCAAGTAAGGACACATCGGTTCAGATGGCAAAGCGACTCGACCTCGAGAACGTCGATATCTTCTACGGTGACTTCCACGCGGTGAAGGACGTCGACCTCCACGTCCCGCCCCGGTCCGTGACCGCGTTCATCGGCCCTTCCGGATGTGGCAAGTCCACCGTCCTGCGCTCCCTCAACCGGATGCACGAGGAGATCGCCGGGGCCTACGTCAAGGGCTCCATCAAGCTCGACGGTGTGGACATCTACGACAAGAAGATCGACCCCGTCGCCGTCCGGCGGACCATCGGGATGGTCTTCCAGCGCCCCAACCCGTTCCCCACGATGTCGATCAAGGAGAACGTGGTCGCGGGGCTCAGGCTCCAGGGCGTCAAGAACAAGAAGACCCTCGACGAGGTCGCCGAGAAGTCGCTGCGCGGTGCGAATCTCTGGAACGAGGTGAAGGACCGCCTCGACAAGCCCGGTGGTGGGCTCTCCGGCGGCCAGCAGCAGCGTCTGTGCATCGCCCGCGCGATCGCCATCGAGCCGCAGGTACTCCTGATGGATGAACCCTGTTCCGCGCTCGACCCGATCTCGACACTGGCCGTGGAGGACCTCATCGCCGAGCTCAAGAACGAGTTCACGATCGTGATCGTCACCCACAACATGCAGCAGGCCGCCCGCGTGTCCGATCAGACCGCGTTCTTCTCCCTCGAGGCCACCGGCATGCCGGGTCAACTGGTCGAGGTCAACTCCACGGAGAAGATCTTCTCCAACCCGGACAACAAGCAGACCGAGGACTACGTGTCCGGCCGTTTCGGCTGACCCGTCCCGGCGCTCACACGGACGTCACTGCCCCGGTACAGGCCTCGAGGCCGGCACCGGGGCAGTGACGTTCCCCCACGTCAGGTCGCGGTGTGTCAAGAGTCCCCGGCGGTGCCGTCCCGGCCCGTGGCCTCGTGGCGGGCGATGCGCTCCTTGAAGGTCCGGTCCGTCTCGTTGAACTGGCGCACCAGTTCCTCGCTGGAGGGGGACGGGCGCTCGGGGTCGTCCTCGGGGACGGTGGCGTACTCGCCGGTCGCCAGGAAGATCACGCGCTGGGCGACCTCTACGGCGTGGTCGGCGAAGCGCTCGTAGTACCTGCCCAGGAGGGTGACGTCGACCGCGCAGGCGACGCCCCACTTCCACTCCCGGACGGTGAGCAGGGTGAACAGATGGCGCCGGAGGTCGTCGACGGCATCATCCTGCCGTGCCAGCGTGGCCGCCTGCTCGGCATCACGGTTGAGGAGGACCTCGGTGGCGGAGCGCCCCAGTGAGACCGCCACCCGGCCCATCTCGGCGAGGTAGCCGTTGACGGGCTCCGGCAGGACCGGCTCGGGATGGCGACGGCGGACGATCTTGGCGACGTGTCCGGCGAGGGTGCCCATCCGGACGAGGTCCTGCACGAGCTGGATCGACGTGACCACCTGTCGCAGGTCCCGCGCGACGGGCGCCTGGAGGGCGAGCAGGGCGAAACCCCGCTCCTCGTTCTCGGTCGCCAGCCTGGACATCTCCGTCGCGGACTCCAGGACCTTCTCCGCGGCGACGAGGTCGACCTGGAGCAGGGCGTGGGTCGCCAGCTCCATGTCATCGGTCGCGAGGGAGCACATCCGGGCCATGGACGTGGCCAGGCCCGCGAGTTCTTCGGAGTAGACAAGACGCATGTTGCCAGAATACGCGCATGTCAGGGCGGTCACCGCCGGTGCGGTGAACGACCGGTGAACATTCGTCCGCGGTGGGCTCAGCCGCCCGAGTTCTCGGCGTCCGCGCCCTCGAGCGCGGTGGCGTCGTCTTCCGGGTCATCGAGCCAGCCCTCGGGCAGCAGCACCTTGGAGGGGGAGCCCTGACGCCCCCGCGGTCCGTACCCGTCGGCAGGGAAGGGCTCGTCGGCGGGAAGGTCCGCGAGCAGCTCGGCCAGGTCGTCCAGGGTGCGGACGGCGGACAGGCCGACCCGCTTCTCCGATCCGGCCGGGAAGCCCCGGAGGTACCACGCGACGTGCTTGCGGATGTCGCGCATCCCCTTGTCCTCGCCGTGGTGCTGCGCGAGGAGTTCGCCGTGGCGGTACATGATGCGCGCGACCTCGCCCAGCGCGGGCGGGGTCGGCGCCTCGCGACCGTCCAACCGTGCGGCCAGTTCGGAGAAGAGCCACGGACGGCCGAGGCAACCGCGGCCGATCACCACGCCCGCGCAGCCGGTCTGTTCACGCATCCGCACGGCGTCCTCGGCGGAGAAGATGTCGCCGTTCCCCAGCACCGGCACATCCGAGACCGCCCCGACGTGCTCGACGAGCCGGGAGATCTGCGACCAGTCCGCCTCCCCGGAGTACCGCTGGGCGGCCGTCCGCGCGTGGAGCGCGACGGCCTGCGCGCCCTCCTCGACGGCGATGCGGCCGGCGTCGAGATGGGTGTGGTGGGCGTCGTCGATGCCGACGCGCATCTTCACCGTCACCGGGATGTCGGTGCCCTCGGTGGCGCGGACCGCCGCGGCGACGATCGAGCGGAACAACCGGCGCTTGTAGGGGATGGCGGACCCGCCACCGCGTCTGGTGACCTTGGGCACGGGGCACCCGAAGTTGATGTCGATGTGATCGGCCAGGTCCTCGTCGACGATCATCTTGGCGGCCGCGTAGGTGTACTCGGCGTCGACCGTGTACAGCTGCAGACTGCGCGGCGACTCGTCCGGGGCGAAGGTGGCCATGTGCAGCGTCCCGGGCTGGCGTTCCACCAGGGCGCGGGCGGTGACCATCTCGCAGACGTACAGGCCGGACACCGAGCCCTGCTGGTCACGCTCGATCTCGCGGCAGAGCGTGCGGAACGCGACGTTGGTGACCCCGGCCATCGGCGCCAGGACGACGGGGGACGCGAGCTCCAGGGGGCCGATGCGCAGTGCGGGGGCCGCGGCGGCGGTGGGTGCGGACATGACCCCGATTCTCCCAGCGGGGCGCGAGCAGGTCCAATGGGCCCGCGCGCCGGGCGGTACATGGTGCCCCCAGTCGGGCTCGAACCGACGACCTGCGGATTAAAAGTCCGTAGCTCTACCAACTGAGCTATAGGGGCGACGGTCACGATACCGTCCTCGTGTGCGGTTGGTTTATCCGCCCGGTGGGCGGTGCCCTACACTGGACCCCGCTGCGGACCGGGGCACCCGGACGTGGCGTAGGCCCCCTTCGTTTAGCGGCCTAGGACACCGGCCTTTCACGCCGGCAGCGCGGGTTCGAATCCCGTAGGGGGTACACATGGTCGAGGTCCCGGTCACCGTCAGGTGGCCGGGACCTCGTGCATTCATGGCACGCGTGCTTCTGTCGCGACCCTGACGTGCTCGGATACGGCTGGCAGGGGGCCGATTTGCGCAAAGGTCGGGCGGTCCACTAGTGTTCTTTCTCGTGCGAAGAGCACGGCCCTGTGGCGCAGTTGGTTAGCGCGCCGCCCTGTCACGGCGGAGGTCGCGGGTTCGAGTCCCGTCAGGGTCGCCAGAGACATACCGGCGCATTCGGTGTTCACCGGGTGCGCCGGTGGTCTTAGGGCCAGGTAGCTCAGTTGGTACGAGCGTCCGCCTGAAAAGCGGAAGGTCGTCGGTTCGATCCCGACTCTGGCCACAACACCGACGAACGCGTCGGAGGGAACCCCCTCCGGCGCGTTCGTCGTTTCGGGGAACGTCCTCCCCTCGTTATAGCGTGGACGCCATGCCATCGACTGCCGCCGAGGTCCCTGACGTGCCGGAAAAGTCCCGTAGGGGACCTCGGTGGGGGATCGTCGCCGCCGTCAGCGGACTCGTCGGCATCCTGCTCGCGATCATCGTGCCGCTGCTGCCGGTCACGCAGACCACCTCCACCGTCAGCTGGCCCGAGGCGGGCACCCTCGAGCCGGTCACCGCGCCGCTCGTCGCGTACTACCCGCTCGACCTCACCGTCGAGGTGCCGTGCACGGCCGTCGGGCAGTTGCCCGACGGCCGCGAGGACGGCGTGCTGGTCTCGACCGCGCCCCGCGAGGCGGGGGAGAACGCGGCGGCCCGCGCGCTCATGGTGTCCGTGGCCGGCCCCGACGTGGAGGTCCGCAGCCGCAACGCGCTCGTCGCCTCCGCGCCCACCGACGCGGTCGCCGCGCCCGGCGCGTGCTCCACGATCCGCGTCACGGCCGACTCCGGCTCGATCGGTGCCGAGTTCGTCGGCCTGGAGATCGACGGGCAGGGCGTCGGGGGCCGGATCGACGCGGACCTCCGTCCACAGGTGGTCGGGGTGTTCACCGACCTGGAGGGCGCGGCACCGGAGGGCATGGCCGTCCACATCACGGTCGACTCGCGCTACACCACGCAGGCGACCGCCATCAAGCAGATCGCGATCGTCGTGGGCATCCTCGCGATCCTCGTGGCACTCGTCGCGTTGCACCGGCTCGACCTGCGGGACGGGCGGACCGCGCGACGCATCCTCCCACCGGGCTGGTGGAAACCGCGTCCGCTGGACCTGCTGGTCGTGGCGACGCTCCTGGTGTGGCACGTCATCGGGGCCAACACCGCCGACGACGGCTACATCCTCACCGAGGCGCGCGCTGCCGTCTCCAGCGGCTACATGCCCGAGGTGTTCCGCTACTACGGGGCTCCGTACGCGCCGTTCGGCATGCCGTACTACCTCTACACAGCGATGAGCGCCATCTCGCTGGGCAGCGTCTGGCTCCGACTGCCCGCGCTGCTGCTCGGCATCGCCTCGTGGATCCTGCTGTCCCGGGAGGTCATCCCGAGGCTCGGCATCGCCGCCCGCCGCGCCGCGGCCGTGCGGTGGAGCACCGCCGCGGTCTTCCTCGCGTTCTGGCTCACCTACAACAACGGCCTCCGGCCCGAACCGATCATCGCCTTCGGTGTCCTGGCCACCTGGGTCTCGCTCGAGCGGGCACTCGCGACGGGACGGCTGCTACCCGCGGCGACCGGGTTCATCATCGGTGGGCTCACCCTGTCCGCAGCGCCCACGGGAACGTTCTGCATCGCGGTCATCATCGCCGCGTCCAGGCCACTACTGCTGCTCGTCATCCGGCGCGCGAAGCGCGACGGCTGGGTACCGACCGTCGCGCCGCTGCTGGCCGCCGGACTGGGCGTGCTGCACCTGATCTTCCTCGACCAGCCGCTGGTCACCACGCTGCAGTCGTCGGCGCTGCTCGGGGATGTCGGCCCCTCGGGCAGCTGGTACGAGGAGGTGTGGCGCTACGAATGGCTGATGAACCCCACCCCGGACGGCTCGCTGGCCCGCCGTTTCGGTGTACTCGCCATGCTCCTGTCCCTCATCACCTGCGCGGCGATCCTGTTCCGTAAGGGCCGGATCCCCGGGGTGTCCGTGGGCCCCGCCCGCCGCATCGTGGGATTGGCGGCCATCTCGATCGCGTTCATGGCGCTCAACCCCACCAAGTGGACCCACCACTTCGGCGCCTTCGCCACCATCGGCGCGGCGCTGGCGGCACTGGTGACCATGGCGGTCCTCCCGGCGGCGACCAGGTCACTGCGCAACCGCATGCTCTTCCTCGCCGGTGTCCTGTTCGTGCTGGCGCTGAGTTTCACCTCCACCAACGGCTGGTGGTACATCTCCATCTACGGCATCCCGTGGGGCGGCACCCAGCCGACCATCGCCGGGATCACCCTGTACTCCGTGTTCCTCGGGCTGATGCTCGTGGCACTCCTCGCCGCCCTGGTCCTGCACTACCGGGAGCCGTTCATGACGCGCACCGGGCAGGAGCGGGACGGTGGCGACCGCGGACCCCTGCTCCGGTTCGCCCGTGAGGTCTCCCACGCCCCACTCGGGCTGGCCGCGGCCCTCGTCGTCGTCGTCATCGTCGCCTCCATGGCCGCAGCGGTCCGCAACCAGTACCCCGCGTACTCGGTGGGCCTGCAGAACCTCCGCGCGCTCTCCGGCGAGCCGTGCGGCATCGCCGATGTCGTGCTCGCCGAGCCCGACGCCAACGCCGGCCTGCTCGCCCCCGTCGGCGAGCCCCGGGACCAGCTCGAGGCCGGCGGCGAGGCGGTCGTGTTCGACCCCGACGGGATCCCGACCGACCTCACCGCCACGCAGGCGGCCGATACCGACACCCCCGGCACCGGCGAGGGCTCCGACACCACGTCGACCACCGCCGGCACCGAGGGCGGCGTGCGCATCGGGGAGGGCATCAACGGCAGCCACGCAGTCCTGCCGTTCGGACTCGACCCCGCCCGCGTGCCGGTCCTCGGCAGCCACCAGTCGGGTGCGCAGTTCAACGCGGAGACGACCACCAACTGGTACCGGCTCCCCGAGGGGGAGGGGGAGAACGGCCAGAAGAGGGAGGACCCGCTCGTCACGATCGGCGTGGCCGGGTCCTTCGCTCCCGACGCGGTGCTCGTCGAGTATTCCACCGGCGGCGGGGAGTTCGAGGTGGCGGGCTCGGTCCTGCCGATCGACATCGGGCCGGCTCCGTCCTGGCGCAACCTGCGCGTACCGACGGACACCCTGCCCGCCGACGCCTCGGCCATCCGGTTGGTCGTGCGCGACCTCGACCCGGACCCGTCGCGGTGGATCGCGTTCACCCCGCCGCGCATGCCGGAGCTGGTCACCATGCAGCAACTGGTCGGCGACTCGAGGCCGGTGCTGCCGGACTGGGCGGTCGCGTTCCACACCCCGTGCCTGCGCCCGTTCGACGAGTACGCCGGCGTCCACGAACTGCCCGAGTACCGCGTCCTGCCCGATCGGGGACTGGCCGTGAGCTCCACCAACACGTGGCAGGCGTGGGACGGCGGCGGCCCCATCGGGTTCATCGAGTTGCTGCTCGAGGGCGAGACGGTGCCGACCTACCTCGAACACGACTGGGACCGCGACTGGGGATCGCTCGTGCGGTACACCCCGCTCGTGCCCGAGGCGCGCGAGGCGACCGTCACCCACGACGAGGCCGTACGGTCGGGACTGTGGAACGGTGGGCCGCTCGCACGGTGACCGGCTAGCATCGGCCCCGGAGCTATTACAAGGACTTCCAAGTAATGGCGCACAGGCACCTGACGACGACAGACTGGAGACACGCATGTCCGTGACGGAGAAGCAGTTCGAGAACATCCTGGTCGAGCAGACCGACCGGGTCGCGACCATCACGCTCAACCGCCCCAAGGCGCTCAACGCGCTGTCCAGCGGCATGGAGAAGGAGGTCGTCGAGGCCGTCGAGGCGTTGGACGGCGATCCCGGGGTCGGGTGCATCGTCATCACCGGGTCGGAGAAGGCCTTCGCGGCCGGCGCCGACATCAAGGAGATGAAGGACAAGAACTACCCGGGCATCTACCTCGAGCGGTTCTTCCACGACTGGAAGCGCCTCACCGCCGCGCGCACGCCGATCATCGCCGCCGTGTCCGGTTTCGCCCTGGGCGGCGGCTGCGAGCTGGCGATGATGTGCGACATGATCATCGCCGGCGACAACGCCAAGTTCGGCCAGCCCGAGATCACCCTCGGCGTCATCCCCGGCATGGGCGGTTCGCAGCGCCTCACCCGCGCGGTGGGCAAGGCCAAGGCCATGGACCTGTGCCTGACCGGCCGCCAGATGGACGCCGACGAGGCCGAGCGCTCCGGCCTGGTCGCCCGCGTCGTCCCCGCGGCCGAGCTGCTCGACGAGACCATGAAGGTCGCCACCACGATCGCCTCCATGAGCAAGACCACGGCGATCGTCGCCAAGCAGGCGGTCAACCGCTCCTTCGAGACCACCCTCGAGGAGGGCCTGCTCGCCGAGCAGAACGCCTTTTACGCGCTGTTCGCCACGGAGGACCAGACGGAGGGCATGTCCGCGTTCGCGGAGAAGCGGAAGCCCGAGTGGCGTCGCTGAACGACGGACTGAGGCACGGGCACCTCGCGGGGGGCGGTGGCGGGACGCACGACGCGCACCGCGCCCCCGGCGAGCCCCTGCCCGTCCTGGTCCTGACCGGCTATCTGGGCGCCGGCAAGACCACCCTGCTCAACCACCTGCTGTCCGGCACACCGGGGCTGCGCATCGCCGCGATCGTCAACGACTTCGGCGAGATCGACGTGGACGCCACCGCCGTCGCCGGCCGGGTGGACTCCATGGTCTCGCTGGCCAA
Organism: Dietzia sp. 111N12-1; assembly: GCF_001658045.1. Lineage (NCBI taxonomy): Bacteria > Bacillati > Actinomycetota > Actinomycetes > Mycobacteriales > Dietziaceae > Dietzia > Dietzia sp. 111N12-1. The sequence continues at coordinate 280,349 of NZ_LSSV01000001.1, forward strand.
CGGCTGCGTGTGCTGCGAGGTCGACGCCAGCGAGCTCGGCGAGACCCTCACCCGGCTCGCGGACCCGGAGCTCGGCCTGGATCTCGCGGTCATCGAGGCCAGCGGCCTGGCCGAGCCGCCCGTCCTGTCGCGGATGGTGCACGACGTGCCGCGGCACGTGGCGCGCCACGCGGGGATGGTCCAGGTCGTCGACGCCGAGGGCCTCGATGACGCCATGACGCGACATCCGCGACTCGCGGCGCACCTGGCGGAGGCCGACCTCGTCGTCGTCAACAAATGCGACCTCGTCACCCGCGAGCGGTTCGGCGAGCTCCGGGCGACGATCCGCACCCACGCCCCGCGCGTGGCCGTGCTCCCGGCGGTCCGCGCCGCGGTCCCGGCCGGGTTGCTCCTGGACATGGCCCCCGACGGCCCACCGACCGCCGCGCCCGCCGCGACGTCCGGCGGCACCCACCGGCACGGCGAGCACGGACACGGCGACCACGGACACGGTGAGCACGGACACGGCGAGCACGGACACCACGAGCACGGACACCTGCATGACGGCTACACGGCCGTCACCGTGACGCCGACCGGTCCCCTGCACCCGCGCCGCTTCCTCACCGCGGTCTCGGCGCCGCCGGCCGGCGCCTACCGCGCCAAGGGCACGTTGACCCTGGCAGGCGCGGACGGCCCCCGCCGCTACGAGGTGGCCCTGGTGGGTCGCCGGTTGGAGCTGCGCGCCGGGGGAGAGGGGCCGGAGGGTCTGGTGGTGATCGGCGTGGAGATGGACGACGACGAGGTGGTCCGCTTCCTCGACGAGACCGTGCTGGACACCGGGGAGACGGTTGACGCCTCGGCCATGCTGGGCCTGCACCCGTACCTCGTCGGCGACCCGGACTCCAGCGACGTCGAGGAATGGATCTACGACGAACAGCGCGCGGCGCCCGTCACCGGGGTCGCCGCGATGTTGGCCGACCCCGAGGATCCGGAGGCATTCGATCCAGCTTTCACCCCCTGACCGCGGTGCGGGGACGAAGCTGCGGCCGGTACCCCCGACGACCTGACGCCTCTCTCATGTTCTGGTTCGGCGTCACCCCGACCACGTGCGTATAGTGGCGCTGACGACGCCGAAGTGTCGCACCGGCAGGGGGGCCAACCCGCCCGCGGCGGGGGTGCTGCACGGACGAGGGAGGAGACCTCGTGGACGAGGACAACACCGGCCACGGCCCGAGCGGCGCCGGGGACGCCCAGCGACGCAAGCGTGACCTCGCCTCGGTGCGTAGCGCGATCGCGGCGCTGCGGGAGGCCACGGGGATCCCCGTGACGATCGGTGGTGTCGTCGGGGAGGGCCACACGTTGGTCCTGTCCGAGTCCCTCGGGATGCGGACCTCGGCGATGAAGGACCTCAAGGTCCACTACGGGGCGGGCGTGGGCGGTCGGGTCATGGCCACCGGCAGGCCGGTCGGCGTGGCGGACTACCCGCGGGCCGGGGTCATCACCCACGAGTACGACCTGCCGGTGCTCTCCGAGGGGCTGCGGTCGATGGCCGCGATCCCCGTCGTGGTGGGCAAGGACGTACGCGCGGTGATCTACGCCGGTGTCCACTCCTCGGTCAGGTTCGGCGAGAAGGTCCTCAACCAGATGGCGGCCACCGCCCGTGCCCTGGAACAGGAGATCGCGGTCAACGACGCACTGGCGGCCCGCGGCGCCGCCCCGGTCGGGCCCGGCTCCGGCGAGGGCCGGTGGGACGACGTGCTGTCCAACGAGCGGATGCGCGAGACCCACGCCCGCCTGCGGATGCTCGCCTCACGCACCGAGGACCCGGACGTCCGCGCGGAGCTCGAACGCATCTGTGCCGAGATGGTCTCCCCGCCGCCCGAGATGCCCACCGCGCGGTTGTCCCGCCGCGAACTCGACGTGCTGGCGTGCGTAGCCCAGGGCAAGACCAACATCGAGACCGCCGTCGACATGGGCATCGGTGCCGAGACGGTGAAGAGCTACCTGCGGTCGGTGATGCGGAAACTCGACGCGCACACCCGGTTCGAGGCGGTCAACGCAGCACGCCGCATGGGCGCGCTGCCCTGACCCGCACCGCTCCGGCCGGTCGCGGTCCGGTCAGCCGCGCTCCGTCCGCTGAGCTCCGGTCAGCCGCGCTCCCCCGCCGGGCACCCACAGGACGTCGCCCTCCGGGTTCGCGACCCGGCCCAGGACGAACAGCAAATCCGACAGCCGGTTCAGGTACTTCGCCGGCAGGACCGAGGTCGTCTCCGGATGGGCCTCGACGGCCGCCCATGCCGAACGCTCCGCCCGTCGGGTGACGGTACGGGCGACGTGCAGGTACGCACCCCCCGGGGTCCCGCCCGGCAAAATGAACGACGTCAGGTCCGGCACCTCGGCGTTGAACTGGTCGATCCAGCTCTCGAGGCGATCGATATAGGGCTGCTCGATGCGCAGCGGCGGGTACTTGGGGTCCTCGACCTCCGGCGTCGACAGGTCCGCGCCGGCGTCGAAGAGGTCGTTCTGCACGGTCCGCAGTACCGCGACGACACGGTCGTCCAGGCCTCCGAGCGTCACGGCCACGCCGATCGCCGCGTTGGCCTCGTCGCAGTCCGCGTACGCCACCAGTCGGGGATCGTTCTTGCTCACGCGCGAGAAATCGGAGAGGCCCGTGGACCCGTCGTCGCCGGTCCGGGTATAGATCTTGGTCAGGTGAACAGCCATGTCGGCCAACCTACGCTGCCGCGGGGCCGCGGCTGGAGCGGATCCCTCCCTCCTCTCGCCTAGGGTGGAACCGTGAGCGCTAATCCCACGTCCCGCGAGGAGAGCTTCCTCGTCCGCGGCGGTACCCGACTGTCCGGCGAGATCTCCGTATCAGGCGCCAAGAACAGCGTGCTCAAGCTGATGGCGGTGGCGCTCATGGCCGAGGGGCGGACGACGCTGACCAATTGCCCGACGATCTCCGACGTCCCCGCGATGGCCGATGTGCTGCGCCACCTCGGGTGCACGGTCGAGGTCTCCGGCGACACCGTCGTGATCGACACCCCGGCTGAGTTGGGGCACGTGGCCGATGACAAAGCGGCCCAGCGCCTGCGCGCATCGGTGTGCATCCTGGGACCACTGGTCGGCCGCCATCATCGCGCCGTGATCGCGATGCCCGGCGGAGACGCGATCGGAAGCCGTCCCCTCAACTGGCACCAGAACGGACTCAACTGGCTCGGCGCCCGCACCCGCATGGACCACGGCCGACTCGTCGCCGACGCGACCGAGCTCCGGGGCGCGGACTACGAGTTGAGCTTCCCGTCCGTCGGCGCGACCGAGACCTTCGTGACCGCGGCGGTCCTGGCGGAGGGCACCTCGGTTCTCAAGAACGCCGCGCGCGAGCCGGAGATCGTCGACATCTGCGACCTGCTCAACGAGATGGGGGCACAGATCAGCGGCGCGGGGACGAGCACGATCACCATCCGCGGCGTCGATGAGCTGACGCCGGTCAGTCACCGGGTGGTCGGGGACCGGATCGTCGCGGCCACCTGGGCCATGGGTGCGGTGATGACCCGGGGCGACGTCACCGTCACCGGCATCGACCCCATGTTCATCCATGTGGTGCTGGAGAACCTGCGCGCGGTGGGTGCCGACGTCGAGACCGGGCCCGACTGGATCCGGGTCGCCCAGGAGGGCCGGCCGCGGGCCCGGGACATCCGGACCCTGCCCTTCCCCGGTTTCCCCACCGACCTCCAGCCGATGGCGATCGCACTCGCCTCCGTGTCCGAGGGGGTGTCGGTGGTGACCGAGAACCTCTTCGAGGCACGGTTCCGGTTCGTCGAGGAGATGGTCCGCATGGGCGTCACCGCCGAGACCGACGGTCACCACGCCAAGATCGTCGGCCGCGAGCGCCTGGACTCCGCGACGGTCTGGGCGAGCGACATCCGCGCCGGGGCCGGGCTCGTGTTGGCCGGCATGTGCGCGGACGACGTCACCGAGGTCTGCGAGGTCTTCCACATCGACCGGGGATACTCCGACTTCGTCGGGAACGTCCGGTCCCTCGGCGGCGAGATCGAGCGAGTGCCCACCCATCGTTGAGGTCGACGGGGCGGAGATCGGGCACGCAACGCCGAAACTGCCTCTGACCAGGCGATTAGTACTTTCGCCGCGGCCCGTGTAACTTTATCGGAGCCGCC